>CAJMEU010000139.1 GCA_905212515.1 uncultured Oscillospiraceae bacterium
GGCTGGTTAATATCCACAAGGGCATGATTGATTTTTTTGCCAAGTAGACAAAGTTCTTTTCTCGGCAAGGTTTTAACCTCCTTCCCTATTGACTTTTACGCACAAGTGTAATATATTGATGGTGTCAGATATCAAGATATTACGCCTTCGCGGCATATGCTTAGTATATTATTCTTTCGCGTAAAAAGCAAGCGCAAATTAAGCATTCGCGTAATCTCGGCGTATAGCACAAGAATGGGGCTGAAATTATGTCTGAATTATACGAAACTATCGTGCGCTTATGTGCCGAAAAAGGTATTACCATCACAGAACTTTGTCGGCAAAGCGGTGCCAGCCGTGGCTCTCTGACAGACTTGAAAATGGGGCGCAAATCTTCACTATCTACAGGCACACTCTCTAAAATTGCCGCCTATTTTGGTGTATCGATTGACTACCTGATCGGCAATCAACTGCCATGGGATAGGGTTGCGGAAGACAATGAAAGGCGTGGAAGGATAATAGAAGAAATCCACAAAGAAAAGGCCGCCGCCCCGAAGGGCGACGAGCTGGACGAGCTTGTAAAGGATGAGCTTGTGGGTTTCTATGGGGACGTGAAAAAGGAATTGCCCCCCGGCGACATTGAGGACATTAAAACCCTGATGAAAATCAGGGCCGAGCTGAACAGGTCTAAAGGGAAGTGAAAAAGCCATGTATAACAGCGTCGCGGCGGTGCGCTCCGATCTGGAGGCCTCCGGGGTGGCGGTCGTGGATTGCCCCTTGAGGGAAAACCAATGCTTGAGCCTGGCGGACGGTGCCCTGATTGCCGTTGACACGGCCCGCTTTGCCACCCGGCAGGAAGAAGCCACGGCGCTGATACATGAAGAAGGGCATTTTACCTCCGGGGCGTTCTATGTGCCGTACAGTCCCTACCAGGTAAAGGCACAGGCAGAATACAGGGCAGACAAGGCCGCCGCGTTCAAACGCATTCCCTTGTGCGAGCTGGTGGAGCAAATGCGCCAGGGCCGGGACGTGTGGGAGATTGCCGAGCGCTTCAACGTGACGGCGGAATATATCTGGCGGGTCTATACCATCTACCGGGACAACTTGGGCATCGACTTTGCCGCTTTGGCATAGCCCAGCGCACGGCAGACGCGTTTTTATGGGTAAGGCGGGGGAATTATCACCCAGCCCGCAAAGCAGCTAAAAACAGCCCCTACGCCCCGCTTTGGCAATGAGGCGGCAAAGAGAATGAAGCATACTTTTGCACAAACAAGGAAGGGATTAAGAATGGCTTGGAGCGAAGAAAAGATGAAAGATATCCTGCTGTTTATCAATGCGGCGATAGAAGCCTGCGAAGAAGCAGAAAGAGACTATCAATTTACCTGCCCGCTTTGCGGTGGGGAGGCGCACGTTTCAAAGGCTAGGTGCAACGGGCACCACGCGGCGCGGTGCTTAGGCTGCGGGATGAACTTCATCGAATAGAGCCGATTTTCCCCGGCGCTAGCCCACAGACAGGCAAAAGGGTTTCACATTTTTGTGAGACCAATAAGCTTGTAAAACTGTTTTACAACTCCCCGGCAAAGCGGCGCCGGTGTGGATGCTGTCAAATGCGTCCATCCCCGCGCACGAGAGATGCTGATTTTTGCTGAGGCCCTCGCGCGTGCGCGCGAGGGATGTTAGTTTTTGTTAGTTCCCCACACGCGCGAATTTCAAGTTTTTCAAGTTCCGACCCCAATACAAAGCCCTTCACGCGCGCAAAGTTCAGGTTTTTTCAGGTTCCCGCGCGCGGATATCGGGTTTTATCAGATTTTCGTCAAAAAGGGCGAATAGCTTTTACTCAATTTTGAGTAATCGGGCGTAAGCCTGGCTTACCCCACCCTATTGGACAATTTTGTGCAATAGGTTCTCAATGGCCCCGCTTTGCACCCGAATGCAAAAAGCGCCCCAGGCCGAAGCCCAGGGCGCAATATACAAGCGGTATTCATTTTTAGCACGTCCCACTGTATTCCATGGCATACAAATCCATTGACAATTTAGAGCAAAGCGGCTATACTGAAAGTACAGAAAGGCGCTGTCAGCAGACGGTGGCCCGGAAGTTTTAGCTAAAAGATATAGCCGCTACTCTTGGGCGAGGGGCGGCTATTTCTTTTTGTCTGCGATTTTCAAGGCAATCATGAATGTACCGTAAATTGCGCCGCCGATCAGGCCGAGCAATGCGAGAACATCCGTCAAGCTCATGGGCATCACCTCCCGACAAAATGCCGGGAGCAAAAAGAATGCGCCCGGCTATTACCGGGCCAGCCGCCTGCCGTATGCGACAGCGCCAAGGCCAATATACCACACATCGACAAAACGTGCAACAACAAATAAACCGCCCGGGAGGCAACCCGAGCGGCTTAGATAGAACAGTTCACACAGGAAGGTGTAAATCTGCCCAGCAGCTTGATTATACACCTCTTTGTGTGGGCTTGTCAAAGTGCGCATACAAGGAGGTTTTATTTTATGGGCAAGAGATCAGCACAGGGCACGGGCACCATTCGCAAAAAGACAGTAACCCGCAAGGGCAAGCCCTATACTTATTGGGAGGGCCGCGTAACGACGGGGCGCGACCCCGGCACCGGGAAACAGGTGCACCCCTCTTTCACCCGCACAACGCAAAAGGCTGAGCGGGAGAAGATGCAGGCGGCGGCGGTGGCCGTCAATACCGGCACTTACATCCAACCCGAGAAGATGACCGTGGGCGAATGGCTGGACGTGTGGGCCGCCGACTACCTGGGCGGCGTGAAACCCACGACACGTGATATTTATAAACGGAACATCAAAAACCATATCAAACCCGCTTTGGGGGCGGTGCGCCTGTCTGATCTGCGTCCCCATGCTGTGCAGATATTTATAAACGGCCTTGAATTGTCGCCCGCTTCCATACATCTGGCCTATACCGTTCTTCTGCAAGCCCTGGGAAAAGCCGTTGACCTGGATCTCATTCCCCAAACCCCCGCCGCAAAGTGCGAATTGCCACGCTTGGAACGGAAAGAGATCCGCCCCCTGGATGATGCACAGGTGGCCGCGCTGCTGAAAGCCGTCAAAGGCCGCGACATCGAATATCTGATAAAAGCAGCCTTGTTCACCGGCTGCCGCCTCTCGGAACTGCTGGGCCTCACCTGGGATTGTGTGGGCACGGCCACGATCAGCGTCAACAAGCAGCTTGCACGGCCACGCGCCCGGCAAGATAGGCCCTTCCCCTCCCCCAAAAATGGAACGGCCCGCACCAAAGCCCCCGCCCCCGCTGTCTTAGAAGCCTTGAAGGCCCAGCGTCACAGCCAGACGGCCGCCCGTCTCAAAGCGGGCCCGCTTTGGGAAAACACTTACAATCTGGTATTTACAGACGAGACAGGCGCGCCGCTGTCACAATGGGCAATCGAGCAACGCTTTTCCCGCCTTCTATTCTCGGCCGGGCTACAGGGCGTCCGCTTTCACGACCTAAGGCACACTTATGCCGTGAATGCTATCCGGGCCGGGGACGATATAAAAACCATTCAGGGCAACCTGGGCCACGCCTCGGCTGCCTTCACCCTGGACAGGTACGGCCATTTCACCGAGCGCATGAAGCAGGACAGCGCCGCCCGCATGGAGAGCTTCATCCGGGACGTTTTGAATCTGTAAAGGGAAAACTAAAGGGAAAACCGCCCCGTAAAACGAAAGGAAAACCGTCTGGGCCCTTTATTTTCAGGGAAGAGCCGTTTTTCCGTCACGCAACGGATGCTTGCGTGACTTTTTTGCCCGGACGCCTTATACTGAAGGTGAAGGGAGGGACCGCAGATGTGTACTTTCAGCGCCAATGTGCGCCAGCGCCGTCAGGCCTTGGGCCTGACCCAGGACGAACTGGCCGCGCGCCTGCACGTGACCCGGCAGGCGGTGTCCGGCTGGGAGCGCGGCAAGACCCAGCCCGACCTGGACACCCTGGCTGCCCTGGCCCAGGCCCTGGACGCCCAGCCGGCCGACCTGCTGGGAGGCGGCGAGGACGGCGCAGGGACGGGCGCGGCGCCTGCGCCGGCAAACGGCGCACGCCCCTGGCTGACACCGCTGGCGCAAGCGGCGGCGGCACTGGTGCTGCTGGGATTGACGCAGGCCCTTGTACAGGGGCCGGTGCGGCAGTTCGTGGCGCGATCTTATCTATGGGCCGTCTATGTGCCCTTCTGGCTGTGCGGCCTGCTGCCGGCCTATTGGCTGCTGGCCCGGGCCCTGGCCCGCCTGCTGGGTTTGGCCGGCCTGCCGTCCCTGCCCCCTGCCCCCCGCAGGGTGCTGCGGGTGCTGGCCTGGTGCTTTTTGGCCTACACCCTGGCAGTGGCGGCGGCATATCTGATGTACAGCCTCCAGGCGTTGCAGGCCCAGCGCCTGCATCTCTCCTACACCTGGACATGCCCCGGCTGGATGATCCCCTGGCTGACGATCTTACTCAACATCCCCCTGCGGGCCCACGGCCTGTTCGCCCTGATGGGCCTGGCCTTCGCCTTCACGCAGCGGCCGAAACAAGCAGATTGACCCACACACAAACCGCCCGGCGGTCCTGACGGACCGCCGGGCGGTTTTTATTTTGGCAGGGCCCTGGCGGGGCGTTACTCTTGGGGCGCGGGCAGGGACACGGTCCAGTTGTCCCGCAGCTCTTTTTGAGCAAGGGACAGGTCGCCGGCGCACAGGGCGTCCAGAATACGGTTGTGGGTCTCGTAACTGGCGCGGGGGTTGGTGCTCTCTTTAAAGAAATGGTTCTCGTTGCGGAGCATTTGCAGCAACAGCTGATCGGAAAAGCTGTCGAGATAAGGATTGCCCGCCAGCTGGCACAGGGCGCGATGGAACTCGAAATCCGCTTCGCGCATGGCGGGGCCGTCGCCCCGGTCGACCCCTTGCAGCAGCATTTCGTTCAGCGCCCGCAGCCGGGCGATGTCCGCCCGCGTGACCCGGCCGATGCACAGCTCCAGGGCAAAGGCGTGCAGGCCGCTCAGCAGTTCATAGACATAGCGCATATCCTGCAGGTCGATGGGCGCCACATAGGTGCCGCTGGAGGGAACCACGTTCACCAGCTTCTGTTCGCGCAGCAATTGCAGCGCCTCGCGCACGGGCGTGCGGGAAACGGCAAAATATTGGGCCAGCTCCACATCGTTCAGGCGCTCGTCCGGCTCCAGCGTGCCGTCGATGATCCATAGCCGCAAGGGGGTGTAAATCCGCTCTTTCGCCGTGGTGCGGGGCAGGCTCTCTTTTTTGGCGGGGATCGGCATAAGCAATCTCTCCTTATTCCGGATGCTGCCCGGGCTTTGCCCGGTTTCAAGCTTGATTCCATTTTACTAGAAACCATGGAAATATGCAATATATAGTATAAAAGATGGGCAAAGAAGCGGTTGTTTGCTTTTCAATATATTGCATATCTTAGTAAAATTTCCCGCCGGTCATTTTGCTCTTTTTGCTAAAAACCATTAATATTCTTCGTGAATTCCTACAAAAAGCAAACCGATATATTGAATATTTCAAAACATCGTGCTAGAATAAGCTCAACCGATATATCGGATATCGTTTGGAGGGAATCACATGAGAGAAATAGAGACACCGTGGCTGCGGGCGATCGCGAACGAGGCCCCCGGCACCGGCCCGGGGCCGGACTTCTTGGCCCGGGACGCCCTGGAAAAGGTCCGGCGCCTGCACGGGACGCTGAAGGCATACCACCCCACGCCGCTGGTGCGGCTGGACGCCATGGCCCAAAAGCTGGGCGTGAGGGCCGTATTCGTCAAGGACGAATCCCACCGGTTCGGGCTGAAGGCTTTCAAGGGCCTGGGGGGCCTCTACGCGCTGACCCGGGTGGTGTGCCGGGAACTGGGGCTGGACCCCGCCGACGTGCGCTTTTCCGACCTGCAAAAGCCCGCGCTGAAAAGCAAGCTGCAAAACATGGTGTTCGTCACCGCCACCGACGGCAACCACGGCAAGGGCGTGGCCTGGGCCGCGGGCCACTTGGGCTGCGAGGCGCATGTGTATATGCCCAAGGGCTCTTCCGAACTGCGCGCCCAGGCCATCCGGGACGCCGGCAAGGCTGAGGTGCGCATCCTGGACGTGGGCTATGACGACGCCGTGCGCCACGCCGCGCAGATGGCGCAACAGCACGGCTGGCACCTTATCCAGGACACCAGCTGGCCGGGCTATGAGGATGTGCCCCGCTGGATCATCCAGGGCTACACCACCATGGCCGCCGAAGCGGCCGACCAACTGGGGGACGCGGGATTCGACCGGCCCACCCACGTGTTTTTACAGGCCGGCGTGGGGGCCATGGCCGGCGGCGTGCTGGGGTATCTGGCCAACCGCTATGAGGGGCGGCGCCCCGTGTTCGGCATTGTCGAGCCGGAAAACACGGCTTGCATCTACCGCTCGGCCCAAGTGGGCGACGGCGCCCCCCACCCCGCTGCGGGCAGCGGCGACACCATCATGGCGGGCCTCAACTGCGGCGAGCCCTGTACCCTCACCTGGCCGGTGCTGCGCGACTTGGCCGATTGGTATTTTTCCTGCCCGGACTTTGTGGCCGCCTACGGCATGCGGCTGCTGGGCGCGCCCCTTCCCGGCGATGCACAGATCATCTCCGGCGAGAGCGGCGCCGTGACCGCCGGGCTGCTGAACCTGCTGGCCGGGAAGGCCGAATGCCGGGACCTGCGCGGCCAGGTGGGGCTGGACGAAAACGCCGTGGTTCTGCTGTTCAGCACGGAGGGCGATACCGACCCCGTTATGTATGATGAAATTGTACATAGGGGCAAGTTTCCCTTTCCCGCTTAACAGCTTTCCGCGTTATCCGGCTTGCGTGCACACACTTTTGTAACCGATGAAGGAGGAACTTTCATGGAACAAAAAAAGAAAAAAACTTTTCAGATGCCCCATACGATGGTCATTCTCTTTTGCGTTGTGGTATTTATCGCGCTTCTTACCTATGTTATACCGGCCGGTTCTTATGAGAGGATCACCAATGCGGCGGGCCAAACCGTTGTCAATCCTGATTCTTTTACTTATATCGAATCCTCTCCCCTTTCGTTTATGGGGGTCCTGTCTTCCATCACCAAAGGTTTTCAGGGCGCCGCATCCATCATCGCTTTAACCCTGTTTTCCAGCGGCGGCATCATGGTGCTTCGCCGCATCGGTGTAATTGATGCCGCCATGAGCACGCTGGCGCGGAAATTGGAAGGGAAGAATTTACTGGCTATTCCTGTTCTGATGAGCATTTTCTGCCTGATCGACAATTTTATCGGCATGCCGGAGCTGTGTATGGTCTATATCCCCATCGTAATGCCGCTGATGTTCCGCCTGGGGTTCGATTCCATTACCACAATGGCCACCGTCGTTCTGGGTTCCGCCGTTGGCTTTTCAACTGCCATCGCCAATCCTTTCACTGTCGTGATCGGCCAGAAGGTGTGTGAACTGCCGCTGTATTCAGGCTGGAGCTATCGCCTGATTGTCCTGCTTGGCACCCATATCATAGGCATTTTATACGTTATGCGCTACGCCCGCAAGGTTTT
>CAJMEU010000140.1 GCA_905212515.1 uncultured Oscillospiraceae bacterium
ACCAGGGGGATGCCGAATTTGGCGGCCATTTTCGGCGCCAGCTGCTTCTGCCCCAGGATGAAGGGCTGGAAGGGGTGGAACAGGTTTTCCGTGGCCAGCCGGGTGAGCAGCCGGTGCGTCAGGCCGTTGGGCGTGCACAGGTAATTGTCAAAGCCGGCGTGGATCCAGGCCTCGAAATTCTTCCAGCCCCAGTCCGTGTAGATATGGGGCGCCCAGGTGCCGGTGAGCGGATGCATGCCATACTTGTACTTGAGCAGATGCGCCGCGTAGAAGCTGTCCTTGCCGCCGGAGCCGGGCACCAGGCAGTCGTAGCTTCCGTCCGTTTTGCGGAAGCGGCCGCACAGGTCCCGCAATTGGCGCTCGCGGTCGGCCCAGTCGATCCGGCCCTCCTTGTCGCGGCAGGCGTGGCAGGCGTCGCACACGCCGTCTGGCTGGATGACCATGGTTTTTTTCTGCGAATGGATGGTGTGCGCGAATTCCTGGCAGCTGTTGGGCTTCTGGTTGGTCATCACGCACGCCCGGCAGAACTGTACTTCCCGGGGCAGTCCGTAGAACGCCTCCCGCCGCCGGGGCGGGATGTCTGGCGCGTATTTGGCATAGTCGATGGGCACATGGCGCGGAAGTTTCATCATGGGTAAAACCTTCTTTCGGGGATATATGAGATGGCGGCTGGGCGGGGGAATTGTCCGCCTGCGCGGGCGCCTTTGCCCGGCATGTTCAGTCGTTCTCATAGGTTTTCAGCACTTGCAGCGCCACTTCTTTCAAGGGCACGCGGGCGTCCATGGCGCGCTGCTCCAGCACGTGATGGGCCTGTTCCTCCGTCATATCGCAATAGCGCACCAGGGCGCATTTGGCGCGGGAGAGCACGCGCATCTCGTCCAGCTTTTTGGTCAGCTTCTTGTTGTGCTCCTCCAATTTGTCCAGCCTGGCCCGGGCTGTATGGATGAGGCGAAGTGCGAAGGCGGCGCTTTGCCGCGACAGGGGCTTTGCCAGCACGAACACCCCCTGTTTTTCCAGGCCGGCCGCCAACTTGTCCGCCTGGGGCCCCGCGGCCAGCAGGATGACATCCGTGCCGTTTGCGGCGAATTGCAGCGCCAGCTCCCGGCCGAACTCGTCCGGCAGAGGGGTGTTGATGACGGCCAGCACCGGCGGGCATTGACAGGCCTGCCGGCGGGCCTCACCCGCGCTGCCGGCAAAGGCGGGCTGCGCCGCGCCCGGGCAAAACAGCGTGCGCAGCGACGCCCAGGCCGCCGCGGTGCTGACGATCAAAACGTTTGCCATGCGCTGCCCTCACCTCCCCTTGAAGCGCGCCCGTCACACCCGGGCGAAATAGTGGGCGATCTCGTATTCGGCGCGGTTGCCGGAAGTCTCGTAGGCTTCGTACTCGGCGCGCTTTTGCGCGATATAGCTGTCCAGCAGCTTTTCGGGCAGCACGCGGCGCAGAAATTCGCTGCGCTCGGCCGCGTCCAGCGCCTGGCCCAGCGTCTGGGGCAGCAGGCGGCCGCCCGGGCGGGCGGCGAAGTCCACGTTCAGCGCCTCTTCCAGGGGAAGGCCCTCACGGATGCCCTCAAACCCCGAGGCCAGCAGCAGCGCCGTGACGTAGTAGGGGTTGCAGGCCGGGTCGGGACTGCGCAGCTCGATGCGGCAGTCCCGGCCGCGGGCCGCGGGCACGCGTACCAGCGAGGAGCGGTTTTGGTACGACCAGCCGATGGCCAGCGGCGCCTCGTGGCTGCCCAGCCGCCCGTAGGAGCCCGGCAGGGGGTTGGCGAAGGCCGTCAGCTCGGGCACGCGGCGCAGCACGCCGGCCAGAAAGGACGCGGCGCGGCGGTCCTGGGCCGAGGCGAAATCCTCGAACAGGTTGCGCCCCTCGCTGAACAGAGACAGGTTGATGTGCAGGCCGCTGCCGCTTTTGCCCCGCAGGGGCTTGGGCAGGAAGGAGGCATAAAGGCCGTTCTCCTGCGCCACGGCCTTGACCGCCGTGCGCAGGGCCATCAGGTTGTCCGCCGCCGACAAGGGGGATGAGCAGCGGAAATCGATCTCGTTCTGGCCGGGGCCTTGCTCGTGGTGGCTGCGCTCGGGCCGGATGCCCATATCGTCCAGGCACAGGCAGATTTGCCGGCGCACGTTTTCGCCCTTGTCCGCCGGGGCGATATCGAAGTAGCCCGCGTCGTCAAAGGGCGTGCGGGTGGGGCGGCCCTTTTCGTCGGTCTCAAAGAGGTAGAACTCACACTCCGGCCCCACGAGGAACGAGTAGCCGTCCTGGGCAGCGCGCTGTTCGATGCGGCCCAGCAGGTAGCGGCCGTCGCCGTCGAAGGGGCGGCCGTCCGGGTATTTGATATGGCAGAAGAACCGGCCCACACCGCTTTCGGCCGGGCGCCAGGGCAGCATGGACTCGGTGTCGCCGTCCGGCACCAAAAACAGATCCGACTCCACCACATTGCCGAAGCCCGCGATGGCGGAGGCGTCGAAGGAGACGCCGCTGTCGATGGCGTGGGGCAGCTGATCGGCCATGATGGCGATGTTTTTCTGCACACCGAAGATATCGCAGAAAGCCAGCCGGATGAACTTGATGTCGTTCTCGCCGATAAACTGCATCAGCTCGGTGATGGTGTGGCTCATACGCGCCCTCCTTTTGCACGGTGGATAAAAATAAGAAAAGACGCCGCGACGCCCCGTGGGCCCGCAGCGTCCTTGCTGTTGACACTGGTAGTATAGCGCGCCGGGGCCGCGCCGTCAAGCGCTTTTCCCTTTTGCGGGCCATCTTTTCCCATTTGCACAAAACATCCGCTGCTGACGGACACCCTATTGCAATATGCACAAATCTGCCCACTTTTTATTGACAGGTTTACCTCAGGCCGGTATAATGCAACGTGAACAAAGGTGTTCACGGGCGCCCCGCGCATGGGGCCTGCCCGTGGACGCCTTTTCTTTTTTACACACAGGGAGGCGAGGGTACCATGCTGAAAGAGGGACAAGTGCGCATCCCGTCGGGCTGTGCCATCAGCGGCATCTTTGCGCGGGACGGCCGCCGGGTGCCCGGCGGGGACATCATCCGCTCCATCGCCGTGATGCGCGAGCGTTCCAACGGGCTGGGCGGCGGCTTTGCCGGGTACGGCATTTACCCGGAATATAAGGATTATTACGCGCTGCACGTGTTTTACGACCACACCGGCGCCCGCCAGGCGTGCGAACGATTCATCGAGCGGTACTTCGATATCATCAACCTGTCGAAGATCCCCACGCGGCCCGTGGCGGGCATCGGCGACGCGCCGCTGATCTGGCGGTATTTCGTGGCCCCCCTGCCCCACAAACTGGAGGACAGCCGCCTGGATGAAGCGGAGTATACGGCCAGCCGGGTGATCCGCGCCAACAGTGAGATCGAGGGCGCGTACATTTTTTCCTGCGGCAAGAACATGGGCGTGTTCAAGGCCGTGGGCTATCCTGAGGACGTGGGCGCCTTTTACAAGCTGGACGAGTACGCGGGCTATGCCTGGACGGCCCACGGCCGCTATCCCACCAACACGCCCGGCTGGTGGGGCGGCGCCCACCCCTTTGCCCTGCTGGACCTGTCGGTGGTGCACAACGGCGAGATCTCCTCCTACGACGCCAACCGCCGCGCCATCGAGATGCACGGCTATCAATGCCATTTGCTGACGGATACGGAAGTCATCGCTTATATCCTGGATCATCTGCTGCGCGGGCAGCGCCTGACACTGGAAGAGTCGGCCCACGTGATCGCCGCGCCTTTTTGGGATACCATCGCGGCCATGGAGGAGCCTCGGCGCAGCCAATACGCCTATCTTCGGCGCATGTTCGCCAGCCTGCTGGTGACGGGGCCCTTTTCCATTTTGGTGGGCTTCACCGGCGGCATGATGGCTTTGAACGACCGGCTGAAGCTGCGCAGCATGGTGACGGCCGAGGCGGGCCAGACCTTTTACGCGGCCAGCGAGGAGGCGGCCATCCGGGCCGTGGCGCCCGGCGCGGGGAACCTGCGCGCGCCGAAGGGCGGCGAGCCGGTGATCGTGCGGCTGAACGAGGGGGTGCGGGTATGAAGGAGCAGTGGGTCTATCCCCGCTTCGCGGTGCTGCGGGACGCGGCGCGCTGCGTAGGGTGCCGCGTGTGTGAAAAGCAATGTGCCTGCGGCGTGCATGGGTACGACGAAAAGACGGGGCGCATGACCGCGGACGAAAGCAAGTGCGTGGACTGCCAGCGCTGTGTGGTATTCTGCCCCACCCGCGCCTTGCAGATACGGCCGGCGGAAAACAAGTTCCGTTCCGGGGCCGTGTGGCGGCAGGAATTGCTGGAGGAGCTTTACCGCCAGGCGGAGACGGGCGGCGTACTGCTGTCCAGCATGGGCAGTCCCAAGCCGCTGCCCAATTATTTCGACCGGCTGCTGCTGAACGCCTCCCAGGTGACGAACCCCTCCATCGATCCCCTGCGGGAACCCATGGAGACGGCCGTGTACCTGGGCAAGCGCCCTTCCCGGGTGGAGCGCGGGCCGGACGGCCTTCTGAAAAACAACCTGCCCGTGCATCTGGCGCCCGCGACGCCCATTTTGTTTGCCGCCATGAGCTACGGCGCCATCAGCTACAACGCCCATGCGGCGCTGGCCAAAGCCGCCCAGATGCTGGGCACCTATTACAATACGGGCGAGGGCGGCCTGCATGAAGATTTCTATGCTTATGGGAATAATACCATCGTACAGGTTGCCTCGGGCCGGTTCGGCGTGCACCGCGCCTATCTGGAGGCGGGCGCGGCCATTGAGGTCAAGATTGGCCAGGGCGCCAAACCCGGCATCGGCGGCCATTTGGCCGGCGCCAAGATCGTGGGCGACGTGGCCCGCACCCGCATGGTGCCTGAGGGCGCCGACGCCATCAGCCCCGCGCCCCACCACGATATTTACTCCATCGAGGATCTGCGCCAGCTGGTGTGTTCCCTGAAGGAGGCCACGGCCCACCGCAAGCCTGTGCTGGTGAAGGTGGCGGCCGTGCACAACATCGCCGCCATCGCCTCGGGCGTGGCCCGCTCGGGTGCGGACATCATCGAGATCGACGGCTTTTCCGGCGGCACGGGCGCCGCGCCCGCGCGCATCCGCGACAATGTGGGCATCCCCATCGAACTGGCCCTGGCCGCCGTGGATACCCGGCTGCGGGAGGAGAAGATCCGAGGCGAGGTGTCCATCATCGCCGCCGGGTCCATCCGCTCGTCGGCGGACGTGGTGAAGGCCCTGGCCCTGGGGGCGGATGCGGTGTCCATCGGCACGGCGGCGCTGTGCGCCCTGGGCTGTCATTTGTGCCGGGCCTGCCACACGGGCCTGTGCAGCTGGGGCATCGCCACCCAAAAGCCGGAACTGGCCGCCCGCCTGGACCCGGACGAGGGCGCGCGGCGCCTGGTAAACCTGGTGACGGCCTGGACGCGGGAGATCAAGGAGATGCTGGGCGGCATGGGCATCAACTCCATCGAGGCGCTGGTGGGCAACCGCCTGGCGCTGCGCGGGGTCGGCCTGAACGCGCGGGAACTGGATGTGCTGGGCGTGAAACACGCCGGCGAGAATTAGGAGGTTCTTTTATGTTGACAGCGATCACCGGTATCAACTGGGGCGACGAGGGCAAGGGCCGCATGGTGGACCTGTTGAGCCGCGAATACGACATTGTGGTGCGCTACCAGGGCGGCAACAACGCCGGCCACACGGTGGTGAACGAGCGGGGCAAGTTCATTTTGAACCTGCTGCCCTCGGGCATCCTGCGGCCGGAGGTGGTGTGCGTGATGGGCAACGGCATGGTCATCGACCCGGCCCACCTGTGCCGGGAGATGGCCGCCTTGCGGGAGAAGGGCGTGGAGATCTCGCCGCGCAATTTGAAGATCAGCGACCGCGCCACCCTGTGCATGCCCTATCATGTGGCCGAGGACGGCCTGGAGGAGAACCGGCTGGCCGAGAGCGGCAGCCAGTTCGGCTCCACCCGGCGGGGCATCGCCTACGCCTACGGCGACAAGTATATGAAAAAGACCCTGCGCATGGGCGCCCTGACGCATCTGGATGACAGCGTGAAAAAGCGCCTGACCACCATCGCGGTCTGGAAAAGCCTGATCATGGAGCGGGTGTACGGCGCCGACCCGCTGGACCCCGAGACGCTTTGGGGCTGGTGCCGGCGTTATGCCGCCGAGCTGGCCCCCTATATCTGCGACACCGGCGCCTACCTGGATGCCCAGGACAAGGCGGGCAAAAAAATCTTGTTCGAGGCGCAGCTGGGCGCTTTGCGCGATATCGACTTCGGCATCTATCCCTTTACCTCCTCCTCCAACGTCATCGGCAGCTATGCGCCCATCGGCGCCGGCATTCCCGGGCACAAGCTGGATGTGTCCATCGGCATCATGAAGGCCTATTCCTCCTGCGTGGGCGAGGGGCCCTTCACCGCCGAACTGGCCATGACCGAGGCGCAGCAGCACGCCCTGCGCGAAGCCGGTCACGAATACGGCGCCGCCACGGGCCGCCCCCGCCGCGTGGGGCCTTTCGACGCGGTGGCCAGCCGCTACGGCGTGTTCTGCCAGGGGGCGGACTATCTGGCGCTGACGCTGCTGGATGTGCTGGGCTATCTGGATGTGATCCCCGTGGTGGACAAATACCTGGTGGACGGCGAGCAGACCCGCCGCTTCCCCGTGGGCAAGGCGCTGGAGGAAGCAAAGCCGGTGGTGAAGCTGCTGCCCGGCTGGCAATGCGATATCAGCGGCTGCCGCACCTGGGAAGAGCTGCCCCAGGCCGCCCGGGACTATGTGAACTATATCGAGCAGGCGGTGGGATGCCCCATCCGCTATATCTCCGTGGGCGCGGCCCGCGAGGCTTACCTGGTGAAGGAGGGGTGAAAACGATGAAGCTGAACGCGGCGGCCCTCACCCAGGAGGAGCTGAACGAGGCCATCCGCAGCAGCCGGGACAGCCGCGTGGAGGTGACCGGCTGCCTGGGGCACCGCTACATCGGCGCCGGCCTTTCCGGGTGCCGGGCGGACATCACCGGCACCCCGGGCAATGCCCTGGGCGCCTATCTGGACGGCGCGGTGCTGCATGTGCACGGCAATGCCCAGGACGCGGTGGGCGACACCATGAACGCCGGTGCCATCTACGTGGACGGCCTGGCCGGTGACGCGGCCGGCTACGCCATGCGCGGCGGCAGGCTGTTCATCCACGGCAGCGCCGGCTACCGCGCCGGCGTACATATGAAGGCCTACGGCGACAGCAAGCCCCTGCTGGTGATCGGCGGCAGCGCGGGCAGTTTTTTGGGCGAATACCAGGCCGGCGGCACCATCGTGGTGCTGGGCCTCGGTGCCGGCGGGCGGCCGCCCGCGGGGGGTTTGTGGGGGGGCGGCGGGGATGGGGGCGGCAGCAATCATGGGGCGGGGCGCGCCCCCCCGGGGGGCGCGGCGCCTCTCACCGGC
>CAJMEU010000141.1 GCA_905212515.1 uncultured Oscillospiraceae bacterium
AACATCCAGCGCATCATCAAAAAGGCCGAGGGCGGCGAAAAGGACGATTACGAGACCATCACCTATGAAGGGTACGGTCCCTCGGGCATCGCCATGATGGTGGAGACGCTGACCGACAACCGCAACCGCACCGCCGGCAACCTGCGCCACTACTTCGATAAATTCGGCGGCAACATGGGCAACAACGGCTGTGTGTCCTTCCTGTTCACCCAGCAGGGCGTGATCGTGCTGGACGTGGAGGGCAAGGACGAAGAGGCCGTGATGGAGGACGTGTTCGACGCCGGCGCCGAGGACTTCGACATGGCGGACGACGTGGCGGAAGTGACCACCAGCCCCGATACGTTCAGCGACGTGCGCCAGGCGCTAGAGCAGAAAGGCTACGACTTCATCAGCGCCGAGGTGGCCATGGTGCCCAGCACCCGCACGGCCCTGACCGACCCGGACGACCTGAAAAAAATGGGCCTGCTGCTGGACCACCTGGAAGAGGACGACGACGTGCAGGCCGTGTGGCACAACCTGGACAACGAAGAGGATCTGGACCGCTGAGCGCGGCCCAAACCCTGTAAAACCGCCCAGAAAGGGGAAACCGCATGAAACAGATCGTGTGCAGCAACTGCCTGTCCCGCGTGGACGCGTCGGCAAGGGAGTGTCCGTATTGCGGGCAGAGCTTTGCAAATACCAATCCCACGGGCGCGCTGCCGGTCAACACGCTGCTGGCCGGGCGTTATACGCTGGGCAAGTGCATTGCCGTGGACGGGGAAGGGGTACTGTACGGCGCCGTGGACGGCGACACCGGCAACCGCGTGGTGGTGAAGGAGTACGTGCCGTTCACCATCTGCTCGGCCCGCGCCGCGGACGGGCGGGTGATCCCCCGCGCCGGCCGCGAGGTGTTGTTTAAAACAACGCGCATGGACTTTATCGATTTGTATCGCAGCCTCACACAGCTGGGCGCCACTGAAGGGCTGGTGCGCGTGCTTGACTTGATCGAGGCCAACGACACGGCCTACGCCGTGCGCGAACCCGACGAGGGCATGAGCCTGGCCCAGTACCTGGACGAACTGAAAATCCCCCTGGCCTGCGACGAGGCGCTGGATCTGCTGGAGCCGGTGGTGCGCGGCGTGGCCGCCCTGCACCGGGTGGGCCTTCTGCACCGCGGTATCAGCCCTGAAACCATCCGCGTGACGGACCAGGGCGCCAAATTATCCGGCTATGCCACGCTGGGCCTGCGCACCGCGGACAGCGAGCTGAAAGCGGAACTGTACGACGGCTACGCCGCGCCGGAGCAATACTCCGTGGCGGAATTCGACGGCCGCTATACCGATTTGTACAGCCTGGGCGCGGTGTTCTACTTCGCGGTGACGGGCCGTACGCCCCTGCCGTCCAATCTGCGCAGGATGCAGGACAATATGCCCACGGCCCATAGCGTGCTCAAGCAGGTACCGGCTTATTTTTCCACCGGCATCGCCTGTGCCATGCGTCTGGCCCCCACCGAGCGCACCCAAACGGCCGAGGACCTCCTGGCCACTTTGCAGCCCTCGGCCACGCGGCCCAGCGCCATGTTCGAGATGGATAAAATGAAAATATTGATCGCCGCCGCCGCCGTGTTTGTGCTGGTGATGGCATTGCTGATCTGGTGGGTGCTGAATGCCGTGCCCCGCAAGGACGACTCTTCCAGTTCGCCGGCGAGCCTGCCCTCCACCTCTTCGGAAACAAGCAGCGCGCCCAGCACCAGCAGTGAAAGCGTGCCGCTGGTGCAGCAGAAGGTGGTCGTGCCCACGCTGAAAGGCGAAAAATACAGCACCGTGGCCTCCAACAGCGAATATCAGAAAAATTTCCAATTCATGCCCAAGCACGAGAACAGCTCCGATGTGCCCGAGGGCTACATCATCAGCCAGGATCCCATCGCGGGCACGGAAGTGGACGTGGGCACCATCATCACCCTTGTCATCAGCGACGGCCCCAACACGGCGGTGATGCCGGCCGTGGTGAATCACCCGCTGACAGAGGTGGACCAGAGGCTGCGCACTTTGGGCATCCGCTATACCACGCTGATGGTGGATAACAGCGACCCGGCCAAAAACAATTATGTGGTGGACTGCGACACGGCCGAGGGCACGGTGATCGACCTGGATAAGAACGCCGAAAGCAGCGGCGCAGTCATCCTGTATGTGGCCAAGGAGGCCACCGGCACGGGCGGCGGCTCCAGCCAAGAGCCCGGCGGCGACGTGACCATCCCGGGCGGCACCACCGTGCCCGGCGGCACGCCAGCCGAGGACGCCGGCAATATCGACGGGGGCGTTACGGACAGTCATTGGGACCCGGACGACAAGGATGCCTGGAAGGATTATCTGAAAGAGGCGTGGAAGGACTACAAGGAGAGCGGCGGCGACTGGGAAACCTGGAAAGACTGGCTGCGCCGCCTGGACGGCAAAGACTGAAGGCCTGTGGAACCGTGCCGTGCAAAACCCTGCTTGCAAAGCGGAACTGGATTTGCTACAATGAAGAAAAGGATCAGAAAGGAGGCCCCCGTCATGTTGCTGAATGTAAATAATTGGAAACGGGGGGGGGCACTCTGATCTAACAACTGAACAAAAAAGCAAAAGCCGAGGGATACCCATGCGGGTAGCCCTTGGCTTTTTTGCGTTGTTTGAATCCCAGGAACGGCAAAAAAGGAGGAAGTGTATGTTTAAAAAAGCAGTATCCATGCTTCTGGCGCTGTGCATGGCGTGGGGCCTGGCGGCACCGGCCTTTGCCGGCGCGCTGCTGGAAGAGGCGCCGCTGGAAGCGGCCTCGGCGGAAGAGGCGTATGGCGGCGGGCTGCTTCCCGGCGGCGAGGCCCCGCTGGCGGGCCTGGAAGCGCCCAAACAAGAATTGGCAAACGATATTTATTATGACGGAAAAAAGGGCAAAAACACCAACGACGGCCTGACGGCCAACACTGCGGTCGCCCCCTTGAGCAAGGCGCTGGAGCTGCTTGCCCCGGGCGGCACCCTCCATTTCCTCACCGGGATCAACTTTGGCACGTACGGCGCAGTCACCACACTGGAGAACATCACGATTGTGCGCGAACCCTCCGACTATAAACTCGCGCTTTTGCAGGTGAACGGAGGAACCTTAAACCTGAACAACGTGACGGTGGACGGGAACCACGAGGAGGTTGCAAGCGCGCTGGTAGAGGTTGCCAACGGGACGCTGAATATCAATGGGGATACGAAGCTGACGGGCAATGTCAACGTAATGACCGACAGCAATATGGGGGGTTACGGCGGCGGCATCTACGCCTATAAAAGCACGGTCAACCTGAACGGCGGCGAAATTTCCGGAAACAGCGTGGTTTGGGAAAGCGGCGAAAAGGCCCCTGCCGGCGGCGGCATTTACGCCGTGGATAGTACGGTCAAGCTAAACGGCACAAAAATTACCGGCAATGCGATAGCTGGCAGTGGCGGCGGAATTTATATAAAGGGCGTCGACGAGGCGGCCGCTTTTACAATGGCAAACGGCGAGATTTCCGGCAACAGTTTAACAGAAGCCTATTACAGCGGCGCGGGAATTTATGCCTGGGGCAACTGTTCGCTTTCTATTACCGGCGGCGTTATCCAGGACAACACGGACGAAGCCGTCGATGACCCCGATGACGCCCTCGGCACGGCCATCATGCTCAACGGGGGCTCCCTTCCCGAACTTTCGCTCAGCGGCAGCCCGGTAATTTCGGGGGACGTTTGCCTTGCGGGAGAGGAGAACGTGAGTCCGTTTATCCGGGTGCCCGCTGCCTTTACCCCCGCCAATCCCGTGCAGATCAATGCCTTTAATTACAACGGAGAGCCGCCGGCGGTGCGCTACGCGAATGGGCAGACGCTAAACCTTGCCCACTTTTCATCGCGGGATGAACCCTACGGCTTGAAGGCGGACGGGCAGGACATCAAGTGGGTGAAAAAATACGATATTTCCTTCTACTCAGAGGACAACCGCACCAATTATAAAAGAATCTATGTGATGCCCGGCGCGAAAATCGACGCCTCCCTCGCGCCCGCGCCCGACGCACCCAGCACAGGCCTCTACCTGGCGGGCTGGCATCGTTATAATCAGCAGGAGTTATGGGATTTTGCCGAAAATCCGGTGGAGCAGCGGATGAGCCTGCTGGCCGCCTGGGGTGTCCTGCCGCCCCAAGCGGTGGAATTGAAGGCGGAAAGCAGCGTGATCTACACGGGAAGCAGCGTCACACTGACAGCCTCGGCCGCCCATGAGAACCCCTCCGCCGCCTTTGCGTACGAATGGTATAAGGACGGCCAGCCGCTGGCCGCGCCCGACGAGCCGACGCTGAAGGCGACGGAGGCGGGCAGCTATACGGTGAAGGTGTGGGCGAAGCTGGATGGCCGCCCCGTGTCGGAACCGCTGGAAAGCGCCGCCGTGACGCTGGTGATGCGCGACCCGCCCGTGCCCGACGCAGGCCTGACGCTGGACAAAACGTCCCTGTCCTTGTCCCCCGGGCAGACGGCCGGGCTGAAGGCGACCCTTTCGCCGGCGGACGCCACCTATAAAGTGATATTCTGGACAAGCTCCGACGAGGCCGTGGCCGCCGTGTCGGACAGCGGCGTGGTGACGGCCCTCGCCGAGGGAAAAGCCACCATCACCGCCCAAAGCTGGTACGGCAGCACCGCAGTTTGTGAAGTGACGGTGAAAAAGGCGGACGATCCCACGCCGCCGGACCCGGCGGACCCTTGGCCCACGGAGGGGCTGGAGGGCTTCGTGACGCGGTGCTACCGGGTGGCCCTCTCCCGCAGCCCGGACAAAGAGGGATATGCGGACTGGATCGGCTGGCTGCAAGACGGAACCGTGGACGCGAAAAGCTGCGCGTATGGCTTCGTGTTCAGCAAGGAAATGAACAATAAGCGGCTCTCGGACGAGGATTTCGTCAAAACCCTGTACCGCTTGTTTATGGACCGGGAGGGCGAGGCGGAAGGCGTGGTCTTCTGGCAGGATTACCTGAAAGCCGGCCACACCCGGCTGGAGGTGTTCGGCGGCTTTGCGGATTCAAAGGAGTTCGCGGCCATCAAAGCAAGCTATGGACTCGGCTGATCCACCTCGGCAGTCTCTATATTTCTTCCCAAAAACGGCGCCCCCGATCATTCCGGGACGCCGTTTTTTGTTGTAATCCATGGGGCCGCGCCATCGTAGGGCGGGATGCCCACATCCCGCCGGGGCCGCCCGTAAAACCGGTCGCCCTCGGGCGGGGTAGGAACCCCGTCCCTCCGCCCGGTGGGGTGGCGGGGTGAGGGGCAGGTAGGGCGGGCGGTGACAGAGGGAGAGAGAATCTAACCGTCGCGCGGCGGTAAACCCGAGGCGTCGAGGACGCCGCCCCCTACGGGATTTGTTTCGATCCACGGGGCGGATTTCGTGCCGCGGCGCAAACCCATTAAAAAGCGCCCCGGAACATACCGGGGCGTCTGCGCTGATTTTTTACCGGGTGCGGAGGTCAGTCCTCCGGCTGTTCGCCGGAAAGCTCGCCGCGGGTGGATTTTTTAAGGTAGGCCTTCACAAAACCGTCCAAATCGCCGTCCATCACCGCGTTTACGTTGCCATTCTCAAAACCGGTGCGGTGATCCTTCACCAGCGTGTAGGGCATGAACACATAGCTGCGGATCTGGCTGCCCCAGGCGATCTCTTTCTGTACGCCCTTGATGTCGCTGATCTTGTCCAAATGCTCCCGCTCTTTGATCTGATACAGCTTGGCGGCCAGCATCTTCATGCACATGTCGCGGTTCTGAAACTGGCTGCGCTCGGTCTGGCAGCTCACCACGATGCCCGTGGGCTCGTGGATCAGGCGCACGGCCGAAGAAGTTTTGTTGACCTTCTGGCCGCCCGCGCCGGAGGAGCGGTACACCTCCATGCGGATATCCTCGGGCCTGATCTCCACGGTGATGGAATCGTCCATCTCCGGCATCACCTCCAGGGAGGCGAAGCTGGTGTGGCGGCGTCCGGAGGAATCGAAGGGGGAGATGCGCACCAGGCGGTGCACGCCGTTTTCGCCGCGCAGAAAACCGTAGGCGTTGTGGCCCTCGATGAGGATGGAGGCCGATTTGATGCCGGCCTCGTCGCCGTCCAGATAATCCAGCACCTTCACGTTCCAGCCCTTGGCCTGGGCGTAGCGGGTGTACATGCGGTACAGCATGCTCACCCAATCCTGGGCCTCGGTGCCGCCGGCGCCGGCGTGGAAGGACAAAATGGCGTTGTTGGCGTCGTACTCGCCGGTCAGAAGCGTCACCAGGCGCAGCTCCTCCACCATGGCGTCCAGTTCCTCCACCGCGGCCTGGGCCTCATCGGACAGCTCTTCGTCGCCGCCCTCCTCGGCCATCTCCAACAAGGTCTCGGCGTCGGATAATTTCTCCGTCAGTTTGCGGTACTGCTCCAAATTATCCTTGATCGCGCTCATCTCGGCAAACACCTTGGCCGAGTTGTCCGTGTCGTTGTAAAAAGAAGGGTCGGCGCTGCGCTGTTCCAGCTCCTCCAGGCGCAGCTTGCTGCGCTCGATGGCCAGGGCGTCCGCCAGGTCGGTCACCTCGGGCGCCAACTCGCCCAGGCGCCGTTTTACTTCGTCTAAAATAACCATATGTTCCTCACTTTATCATTTACGGATATTGTTGCACATGTATTATTAATTATAATGAAAAAACAGGGAATTGTAAAGGGTTTTCACCCCTTTGCACTGGCGCGGGGGCGGGGAATGTGGTATGATGGAAAAAAGAGAAGGGAGGCGAGGGCAATGGAAGAAGCGGAACGGTTCGTCCATGTGCCGGGGCTAACGTATGTGAAGGCCAACAAGTCCTATTCCGGCTCTCACGAAGGGCTGCGATATAATATCCGCGCGGCGGAAGGGCAATTCGTGGCCTGCGTCTGGCCGGACCCCTGGTGCTTTGAAAAGACGGCCGAGGAGGAAAAGTCCTTTGCCGAGTTCCCCCAAAGCGAGGAGGGCCTGCGCGGCGCCGAGGCGTGGATCGAGCAGCAGTACAACGCCGACCCGGGGCACTGGCGCACAAAAAACTTTTTGGACGCATGAAGCGCCCGGCGAATTGCTTTTTTGCCCTGATTGCGGTATAGTATACTTTAACACACTGTTCCCGGAAAAAGGAGCCCGATTTTATGATCGATTATAAAAATTGCAAATGCACCCTGTGCCATAAGCCGCTGCATGAAGGCGACGATATGGTGGTGTGCCCGGAGTGCGGCGCGCCCTATCACCGCGGCTGTTATGAAAAAGCGGGCGCCTGTGTGTATCAGGACCGGCACAGCCCCGCCTTCAGCTTCGCGGACACGGAAGAGGGCAGCAAAAACAGCTCTGTCACCTGTCCGTCCTGCGGGGCCCAGAACGGCGCGGACAATATTTTCTGCGAGCGCGGCGGCGCCGCCCTGCGGGGCG
>CAJMEU010000142.1 GCA_905212515.1 uncultured Oscillospiraceae bacterium
TCTGCCGTCCGCGCCCTCTTTTTAGGTTCCCCCGTCCGCTCTTTCGGCCCGCCCGGTCACCCGATCGTCTTGCTGTAGAGGAAGCATTGCAGCGGCACCTGTTTTTTGCCCATAGAGAGGACGATGTCCCGCCGGCACGCCCGGTCAAACCCTCGGTGCTCGTAAAATTGGTAGGTGCAGGCGTTGTCCGTAAAGAGAAAAACGTTTTTCCCCTTTTCCCTGCGTTCCAGTTCCGCCAGCAGCGCGCTGCCCACGCCCTTGGTCTTCGCGCCGGGGTCGGCCGCCAGAAAAATGATCTCCCCGTCGGGCGAACAGGCCCGCCCGTATTCCTCCCGCATCGCCTGGCAGGTCTGCTCATAAAGCCCCGCGCCGCCTTTATAAAAGGTATTCTGCAAAAAATCAAACGCCCGCACGTAAAGGAAGCGCCAAAAAGACCGGTGCGTCTGCTTCTCCCCGGCCATTTCCGCCAGCAGCACCCCGGCAAACCGGCCGTCCACGTAGGCCGCCAGCACCTGGGTGGCACGCGCGAGCTCCAAATACCAGAAATACCGTCCATACAGCCCCAGGAGAAAGCCGCTGTCCAGATACCAATCGAAGTGCATCCCCGCGATGGCAAAGCGGATGGCCCTGGCGTGGTCTTCCCGCCTCAGTTCTTTGATCTCTATGGGCAGCATGCCTCCTCCATTTCCGGCGCGCCGGCGCTGTCCGGCAGCATTGTCACGCTTTTCAGCTTGCGCTGGATCTGGCGCGTGCGCACGCCCACCAACTTCTCCAGCTCGCTGCCCGCCTGTTCGATGCGGCTCTGGGCCTGTTCCAGCGCCTTGCCGAAGGTCTCGAACTCGCTTTTCACGCTGCCCAGCACGTCCCACACCTCGCTGGAGCGCTTTTGGATGGCCAGGGTGCGGAAGCCCATCTGCAAACTGTTCAGCAGCGCGGCCATGGTGGTGGGGCCGGCCACCACCACTTTATAGTCCGCCTGCAGCTTCTCCACCATGCCGCGACGCACCACCTCGGCGTACAGGCCCTCTACGGGCAGGAACATGATGCCGAAGTCCGTGGTCTCGGGCACGTGTATGTACTTCTGGCGGATGTCTTTGGCAAACCCGCGCACGCGCTGCTCCAGCGCCTTGGCGGCCGCGTCCACCCCGGCGGCGTCGGCGGTGTCGTAGGCGTCCAGCAGCGCGCCGTAGGCGTCGGCCGGGAATTTGGCGTCAATGGGCAGCCACACCTGCTGCGCCTCGCCGTCGCCGGGCAGGCGCACGGCGTACTCCACCCGCTCGGCGCTGCCCTTCACGGTGGCGAGGTTCTCGGCATATTGCTCCGGCGTCAGGATCTGCTCCAGAATGGCGCCCAGCTGGATCTCGCCCAGGATGCCGCGGGTCTTGACGTTGCTCAGCACCTTTTTCAAATCGCCCACGCCGGTGGCCAGCGTCTGCATTTCGCCCAGGCCCTTGTACACGCTCTCCAGCTGCTCGGACACGCGGCTGAAGGACTGCTGCAATTTCTCGTCCAAGGTCTTTTGCAGCTTCTCGTCCACGGTGTTGCGCATCTCGTCCAGTTTCTGGGCGTTGTCCGCCTGCATGGCGGCAATGCGGTGCTCCATGGTGGTGCGGATATTTTCCAGCTTCTGCTCGCTTTGGATGGCGCTGTTTTTCATGCGCGTCTCCACAAGCTGCAGCTGGTCGTTTACCGTTTTCTGCAGCTGGGCCTGGCGCAGGGCCAGTTGCTCGCTCAGTTCTTTCAGACGGGTGTTCTGCCCTTCCGCCACCTGCTTTTGCGCGGCCGTCTGCAGTTCGCTGGTGGTCTGCAAGGTCTGGTGGATCACTCGGCCGATCTCTTCGCGCAGATCGCTCATCCCGTCGCCCATCTCTGCGCGCAGGCCCTTCAGCTCCTCCTGCATCTCGCCTTTCAGGGCGGCCACGTCCGCCGGCGTGGCGCCCTGGCGCGGGCGCATCAGCAGGCACAGCAGGGCCAGCACGGCGGCCAAAGCCGCCAAAACAAGGGTCATGATCTCTAGCGTCATAATTTGCTCCTTTTGTACTTTCCCTCAAAACAGGGTCATAGGTATAGTATACGAGCATTTGCCCGACAAATCAACAAAAGGGTGTGAACAGAAATGAAGAAGTTTCATTTTCCCGCCTACCGGCGCGGGGGCGGGCGCATGCCTCGGTCCGCGCGCCTCGGCGCCCTGGCCGTGCTGCTGGTGGGCGCGCTGGTGGTGTGCGCCGCGGCGCGGGTGCGCAATATGCCTGTGGGCTGTACCAACGAGGACCTGACGGCCACGGAGGCCCTGGCTCTGGCCACGGCCGCCCCGGCGGACAGCGGCGCGGACCCTGCCCCGGAGGAGGAAAAGGTGGTGTACCTGACCTTTGACGACGGCCCCTCCAAAACCACGGAAAAAGTCCTGGATGTGCTGAAAACCGAGGGCGTGCCCGCCACCTTCTTCGTGATCGCGGCGGAAAACAACGAGAAGTACTTGTCCACCTTGCAGCGCACGGTATCCGAGGGGCATCTGGTGGCCCTGCACAGCTGCAGCCACGAATATCACGACATCTACGCCAGCCCCGAGGCCTATTGGCAGGACATCGAGGAGCTGAAGCAGAAGATCGCCCCCTACGTGCCCTACGACTGCGCCTATCTGCGCTTCCCCGGCGGCAGCACCAACACCGTCAGCCGCAAATACGGCGGCAGCAATATCATGAAGGACCTAAAGGCCCAGGCCGTGGAAAAGGGATACACGTACGTGGACTGGAACGTGTGCGCGGATGACGCCGTGGGCGGGCACCCCTCGGCCCAGACCATCTACGAGAACGTGGTGCGGGACGTGGGCAAAAAGCATACCTGCGTGGTGCTGATGCACGACACAAACGCCACCAAGAACACGGCCGCCGCCCTGCCCGACATCATCAAGTGGTTTAAGAATGCCGGCTACCGCTTCGACACCGTGGACCACCTGCAAAAACAGATCTGAACAACGGCCGCGGGGCGTTTCCCCCCCGCCCCGTTGGGCATTTAAAAGGTTGATTGTTAACAATACTTGGCAATGCAACACCCGCGTTTTTTATGAAAAAATTGCATATTTTTATGTACAAAAAGCGAAAAGGCTCCATTATTAATTGTAAATAGGCCCGAAATGCTGTATACTAAACCCAGTTTACCTCGTTTATGGAAAGTAAGGCGGAGGTGTGGGCGTGTTCGGATATGTTCTGCCGTTCAAGGCGGATCTGAAAGTGTGCCAATGGATGGCCTACCGCGCCTATTACTGCGGCCTGTGCCAGGAGCTGAAGCGGGAATACGGTTTTGTGTCCCGCCTGCTGCTGAACTATGACATGGTGACGCTGGCCCTGCTGGCCGACGGCCTGGCGGACATCGAGCCGCCCGTGTGCGCCCAGCGCTGCGTGGCCAATCCGGTGGAAAAGCGGCCCATGTGCGGCGCTTCGCCCGGGCTGGCGCTGGCGGCGGACAGCCTGGTGCTGGCCGCTTATTACAAGGCTGAAGACGACGTGGCGGACGAGCGTTTTTTGAAAAAGCTGGCCGCCCGCGCTTTGCGCGGACTGCTGGGGCGCGCCCGGCGCAAGGCCGCCGGGAAAAGGCCGGACATCGACGCGGTACTTGCCCGGCAGACGGCGGCCCAAAGCGCCCTGGAAAAGCGCGGCTGCGCCGACGCGGACGAGGCGGCGGACCCCACGGCCCAGATGACGGCCGCCATGTTCCTCGCCGCCAGCGGCGAGACAAGCCTCGCAGCCAGTGGCGAGGCCGACGCCCGCGCCCTGTCCCGCCTGGGCCTGTTTTTGGGCAAGGTGCTGTATTACCTGGACGCGGCCGAGGATTATGACGAGGACAAGGCCCGCGGCGCCTACAACGTGTTTCTGCTGCGGGGCCTTAACAGGGAGGAGGCCGCGGGCGAGGCCCGGCGGCTGTGCCGCATGTGCGCCGGCGAAATGGCCCTGTGCTACAATCTGCTGACCATCCCCGGCGCCACCCACAAGCCCATTTTAGACAACATCCTGTTCCTGGGTTTGCCCCAGAGCATTCGCCTGGCCGGGCAGAAGCGGGAGAAGCCCCGCGGCGCCGGCCGCATCGACCAGACCATCGTTTGAAAGGAAGATTTATTTTATGGACAGCAAGACCGCTTACGCCACCCTGGGCCTGCGCGAGGGCGCCGACGGGGACGAGATCAAGGCCGCCTACCGCGCCCTGGCGCAGAAGTACGACCCCGACCAATACGAGGCCGGCCCCCTGCACGAGGATGCCGAGCGCAAAATGGAGGAGCTGAACGCCGCGTTCGACCTGCTGATGAGCGACCTGCGCGGCGGGCAGCCGGCGGACGGCCAGGGCCCCGCCTATGCGGGCGCCGCCGCGGGGCAAAACGCCAATTACCGCGCCATCCGCCAGATGATCAACAGCGGCAACGTGGAAGGCGCGCTGAGCCAGCTTTCCGCCATCCCCGGCGGCAGCGGCGACGCGGAGTGGAATTTCCTGATGGGCAGCGCCTATTATTACAAGGGCTGGGTGGCCCAGGCGCTGACCTATTTCCAGGAGGCCTGCCGCCTGGCGCCGGGCAACGCCGAGTACGCGGCCGCACTGCGCAATCTGCAAAACAGCCAAAACGGCAACATGGCCGGCAACCCCTACGGCAACCAGGCCCCCTACGGCACCACGGCGGTGGGCTGCTCGTGCTGCGACATGTGCACGGCCATGATGTGCATGGACATGTGCTGCGGCTGCGGACGGGGAGGCTGCTGAGATGCACAACCACAGGCGCTCCCAAAGCATGCGGGTGGCGCTGGGCGGCGTGTTCGGCGCCCTGGCGCTGACGCTGATGCTGCTGGGCGGTATCCTGCCGGCGGCCACCTTCGCGGCACCGGCTTTCGCGGGCATGCTCATCGTGCCGGTGGCCATCGAGTTCGGCATGAAGACCGGCTATCTGCTGTACGCGGCCATCGGCATCCTGTCCTTCTTCCTGGTGCCGGACAAGGAGATGAGCCTGATCTTCATCTTCTTTTTGGGCTATTATCCCCTTTTGAAAGCCAGCATCGAGCGCATGCGCCTCAAGGCCGCGCAGTGGGCGGTGAAGTTCGCCGCCTTCAACGTGAGCGTCCTGTTGATGTACGGGCTGATCCTTTTCCTGTTCCCCATCGGCGAGGTGGTGGCGGAATTCGAGGAGATGGGCGCACTGATGGCCGGCGTGCTGCTTTTGCTGGGCAACCTCACCTTTTTGATCTACGATATCGCCATTGCCAAGATCATCTGGCTATACTGCGCCAAATTCCGCGCGCGGGTGCTGCACATGCACTGAAGCATGGGCCCCGCGCGCTTTGACGTTTTTTTGAAAGGAACGTTTGAGCCATGGATTTAAAAGCCAATGTAAAACTGCTGAATTATTCCCGCAAGATGCTGCTGGACGACACGGAGGGCATGGTGCCCTTCCCCATCCGGGTGCAGAAACCGGAGTTCACCGGCAAGGCGCCCCAGCGCCTGCCCCGCTGCACGCCGGAGGAAGCCGGCGTGGCCAGCGGCCTGGTGGAGACGCTGCTGCGCCGCCTGTCCGAGGCGGGCGACAGCGACACCCACGGCTGCCTGGTCATCCGCGGGGGCAAGGTGCTGTGCGAGGGCTTCTTCGCCCCTTATACGCCCCGCTACTGGCACGTGACCCACAGCATGTGCAAAAGCGTGATGGGCACCGCCATCGGCATGCTGGCGGACGAAGGGCTTTTGGACCTGGACGAGCACGTGTGCGACATCTTCCCCGACAAATGCACCCTGCGCACCACCCGGCGCAACAAGGCCATCACCGTGCGCCATCTGCTGACCATGAGCAGCGGCGCCAACTTCCGCGAGGTGGGCTGTGTGCTGGACGCGGACTGGGTGAAGGCATTTCTGGAGGCCGACGTGCTGTTTGAGCCCGGGGCCCAGTTCGACTACAACAGCATGAACAGCTACGTGCTGTCGGCCATTTTGCAGCGCAAGACCGGCATGACCGCCTACGATTACCTGACCCCGCGCCTGTTCGGGCCCCTGGGCTTCGGCGACGTGGCCTGGGAAACCTGCCCCCTGGGCGTGAACAAGGGCGGCTGGGGCATGTACGTGTTTTTGGAGGACATTGCCAAGGTGGGCCAGCTGTACCTGAACAAGGGCCTGTGGAACGGCCAGCGCCTGCTGAGCGAGGCCTGGGTGGACGAGGCCACCCAGGTGCACATGGTGAGCGCCCAGAAAGAGGAATACGGCTATCAGCTGTGGCCCCGCACCAGCGACCAGGTCTATATGTTCAACGGCATGTTCGGCCAGTATGTGGTGATGGCGCCGGATCTGGATATGATCGTGGCGGTGAACGCGGGCGCCGGGCATTTGTTCACCCGCAGCCAGAGCTACGCGGCCGTGCGCGCCTTTGTGAACGCGGTGCGCGCCGGTGAGGCCGGCGGAGAGGACGGGCCGCGCAGGCTTGCCTTCGCGCTGGAACACCTGACGTTCGGCGAGGCGCTTCCCCCCTTCCCCGTGGCGGAACACCAGACCCTGCGCCAGCGTCTGCGCGCGCGGCTGCTGGCCCGGCTGGCCGGCAGGGGCGAGGACGCGCCCGGCGAGGCCCAGCTTGCCGCCGAGGCACTGGCGGGCAAGCAGTTCACCTTCGGCAAGAACAACAAGGGTCTGCTGCCCATGGTCATTGCGGTGATGAACGACTGGTACACCCGCGGCGTGGACGGCATCGCCTTCCGCAAAGAGGCGGGGCAGCTGTGGATGGACTGGACCGAGAGCGGCCAATTACAGCGCGTGCCCCTGGGCTTCGGCCAGGCGGCCGGTTTTACGCTGGACGCGGGCGGCAATCACTTCGCGGCCGCGGCCACGGCCCGCTTTTTGTACGACGAGGACCGCCGGCCCGTGCTGAAGGTGACGGTGAACCTTTTGGAGAGCAGCAGCAGCCGCATTGTGAAGCTGGTGCTGAATCCCGACGGCACGGCCGTGCTGAAATTGGCGGAGACGCCGCCGCTGATGAGCGCCATGGAATCCGTGCGGCGCACCAGCCCCACGGCCACCCAGGCGCTGGACTTGTTCAAAGATGCGGACTACCTCAATTACCGGGTGGAGCGGTTCTGCGAGCCGCAGCTGAAGGCGCAGGCGGCGGAGGTGAATCCGTAAGTATCTTTTGAGTACGTTTCGAACGCGACGGGGCGGTTACCACTTGATTGCGCTTTTTTAAGAGGACGGGTCGTACTTTCTCAGCGTTGAGAAAGTACCAAAGAGCGTTGGCCGGTGCTTGGCCGGCAAGGCCGGCCATTTCGCTTTGCGAAACCGCATCGGTTCGGTTGGCGGCCCCACCGGGGCCGCCATTCCGTGCC
>CAJMEU010000143.1 GCA_905212515.1 uncultured Oscillospiraceae bacterium
CGACCGCCCTTGCCCCGCTCCGCGCCATAAATCAGGCCCTCCCTACGTATTCTTCATGAGCGGTGCACAGCAAAAAGGGTGGGGGCTTCCGGACGAAAGAACCGTCCCTCTGTCTTCCGTTCCTCACCCTTTTGTGCAAGGAGGTAAAAAGAAATGAAGAAAAAATTGTTCGCCCTGGCCCTCTGTGTTATCATGGTAGTGGCCATGGCCGCGCCCGCGTTTGCCGAACAAAGCTCTGTGATCACAACCGAAAACTGTAGCTTAGCCACGATGACAAACGGCGATGAAGTAATCGAAGTACCCGTGATCCGTCAAACAATTGCGCCGCGCTCCAGCAATGGCATTGTTCAATCGACCGTTTCTGTCCTGATTCCGGATTTTGAGGAAGAAACGATGGAACGAAACGCCGAATATGTTCAGCAGATCAAAGAGACCGGCAGTTTTGCCGCTCCCCGGATCGCTGGCACAGGGGTTTTTAGTGTACCGGGCTATATTACGTATACTTCAACATTGAACTACAATGTAACCTATTATCAAGGGGCTTTTCGTCTGTACGATCTGATCTCGTTCAAGTTGCATCGAGAAATTCATTCCATGGCGCCGTTTAACAGCGTGAATAATGCCACGGCAATGGCGATACAAGTAGGGAGTATTGGAGGACCTGGAGATCTGAATGAACTTACTGGGCAAACCAAAGATTATTCGACCATTCAATATGACGTGACCTATTCAGTCCCTACGGCATGGAAACCTGTTTATCCTGTGGGTTATTATGTTGGCGTACAATATCGAGTTTGGATCGATTACGCCTATCAGAATGATTATTTACTCGAATATACACATCAAGCAACCTGAGGTATAAATATGCAAAATCAGGTCAGCTGGCGATGCATCTGGCCCCGGGCGCTGGCCCTGGCGCTGGTCACGACCGTCTGTCTGCTGCTACCCAGCGGTGAGGAGTGGTACAGCGTAAAGTTCTGGTTCAATCGTATACCCGGCGTAGAACCCATCTACTGGGCGATCGGGCGGCAACATATCGTAGTGCCCTTTTTCTTTGGCCTTCTAGTATTTTTCCTGCTGGGCTGCGCCGATATCTGGCTGATACAGCGCGGCGTGCGGCCCCAACTGGACAAAAAACTTCGCATGACCCTGCGCGCTGCGGCCATCCTTTTGGCGACGACCGAGGCCTATTGGCTGTTGCATTTTTTCCTTGGCGCGCAGTTTTCCTGGTTGCCGTCGCTTCCCCTTCCCTTTTCCGTAAGTCTCTACATCATACACCACCCCTCGCCGGTCCTGGGTAGCGCGTGGTGCATTTGCGCCGTGCTGTGGCAGCTGTCCCTGCTGAAAAAGGCACCGTCCGTGCCTCAATAAAAAGCAGTTCCCCGCCCGCCGGAATTTCCGGCGGGCGAAAGACAAGAGACAAGGGGACGGTTCTTTTGTCCGACCATCTCCGACCGCCCTTGCCCCGCTCCGCGCCATAAATCAGGCCCTCCCTACGTATTCTTCGTAAACGGTGCACAGCGAAAAGGGTGGGGGCTTCCGGACGAAAGAACCGTCCTTCTGTCTCCTGGACAAACAAACCAGTTGTGGACTCTTGATTTGTTTAGTGATTGATTTTTAGGTCCGCCCCCCCTTCACGGTGATGCCGTGCGGGGGGGGATTTCTGGACGTATATAAGGTGAAAAGGATGCCCAAACGTTTTTCTGCCTTGCCCTGTCTCTTTCTTGTGCTTTTTTGTGCGCTTCTCGCCGGCTGCGGCGGGCGCGCGCCTTCCGATGCAGCAAGCACATCCGTCTCTCCGCCGGCTGTCCCATCGGAAACAGCGCGCTTCGCCTTGCGCATGATCAATCACCCGGATGCCGGAACTCTTTCCTCCGGCGCAGGAAACGAGGATGGCTGCTATGAGGTCTTATATGGCGCGGCCGGAAATAATATCACTTACGTTGACCGTGCCACGCGCCAGAAAATTTATCTCTCCTCGCAGGTCGCCTCCTCCCACCAGGATGAAACCGACCCCAGCTTTCTCGGCCGGTCCAGCGTCTATCTCTTCGTACTTGATTCACACTTGTACTGCGCCCAAAATGGTGATCCGAATACCGACGGCAGCGCCACGCCCGGTAAGCTGCTGGAAATGGACTTGAACGGGGCCAACCGCCGGGTGGTGACCCAGCTGAAAGCCACCGATACGATGAACAAAGGGATCATCGCGGACGACAGCGACAGCGGCTTTATTTACACAGCGGTCCAGCGCCTCAAGCCCACCGGCCAGGGTTATTACGATTTATGCCGCATCTCCCTGCGGGACGGGACGCAAACCTCACTGCTTGAGCTGCAGCCTTCTCAGCTTCCCGTGGGGGCCCACGGCGCGGAAATCTATCTGCAAACGGTCACGGACGTATTGTCCGGCGGCGTCTACCGTTTGGAGGCCTATTCTCTTTCCACCGGGCAGACCCGCCTGATCCGGGAATGGCCCAGCGGGCTGATCCAGGGGTTTACAAAAGACCAAAACTTTTTCTATCTGGATATGAGCGCGCAGAAGCTCCTGTGCCTGGACCTTTTCACCGGCGGCGAACGCGAAGTGGCCTCCGGGCTGGATCTCTCCAGCGACCCGACGTTGTCTTCCGTCGACGGCATCTATGACAACCATTTCATCTATATGTCCCTCGTCCGCGAAACGCAGCCGCAGCTCCGCCTTTACGAGACCGTGTACGGCGTGGACCTCACCGACGGAACGGTCACTGAAATCGCCTTGAGGCGTCGATTTATGGGCGCGGACCGCCCTTTAAAAATAATCTGGGAATTTCCCGGGGAATTTCTTGTCATAAGCGGAGAAGAGCCTCATACCGATCAGGTGGTGGGGCCGGACGGCGTGCCGTATACGGTGGAAAACAGCATACTCCTCTATTCTTTGATCTCAAAAACAGATTTTTGGAATAACCAGCCCAATTACAGCGAAATAGAAAACCGGCTGTAACGTCCCGGGAACGGCAAAAGGAGGCCTCCATGAAACTGCGGCAAAAAATCGGCGTCGCCCTTGCTGCCCTTTGGGTGCTTGGGGCTGTGGGCATCTTGATTTGGATGGCCCAAGCGGACCCCGCCCGCCTTCCCACGCCCGCTTTGGACATATTGGTACAAATTTCTCTCGCTTTTACGCCCCTGATGGTGGCCATACAGGTGTTTTTGCATCTTTGGGGCAGAAAAAAGCCCAAAAACAGCAAGTAAATGCAGAAAAAACAGCCGTTTTCCCCGATTATTTTTGTAAAAAAACATGTTGCCATGGCAACACCCGCCCGCCGGAGTTTCCGGCGGGCGGGTGTTTTTTGATGCATCTTGAATTTTACAGCGAGGCGCCGAAATCGCTGACCATGATCTGGCCCGTCAGCGCCTTGGATTCGTCGCTGGCCAGGAACAGCAGGATGTTGGCCACGTCCTCCGGCTGGCAGGGGCTCACGCCCTGCAGGTCGTTGTGCTTGGACATGGCGCCCATCATGCCCATGTCCAGCTCGGCCGGGTTCAGGCCGGCGGTCATCGGGGTGACGATGGTGCCCGGGCACACCGCGTTGCAGCGGATGGCCTTATTGGCCAGCAGCAGGGCCGTGTGCTTGGTGACGCCGATCAGCGCCGCTTTGGAGGCCACATAGGCCGCGCCGCCGCCGCCGTTGTAGCCGGCCACGGAAGCCACGTTTACAATGGAGGCGCCGCTCTTCATCTCGGCCAAGGCCGCGCGGATGCACTGCATGGTGCCCACCTGGTTGATGGCCACGATCTTCTCCACATCGCTGTCCAGGTATTTGTCGATGGCTTTGAGGCCCGTGTCCAGCACGCCGGCGTTGTTCACCAGGATATCCACGCCGCCGAAGGTATCCACGGCCGCTTTCACCAGGGCCTTGCAGTCCTCGTCCTTGGAGATATCGGTGGGCACGGCCAGCACGCTGCCGCCGGCCGCTTTGATCTTGGCCGCCACTTCCTCCAGCGCCGCCACACGGCGGGCACTGATGACCACGTTGGCGCCTTCCGCCGCGAACAGCAGCGCGGCGGCTTCGCCCACGCCGGAGTTGCCGCCGGTGATGATGGCGGTTTTGCCCTGCAAACGATTCATTTTAAAGTCCCCCTGTTTTTGATAAAATTTTAACCGCTTGGGTTTGTTAAAATTATATCATTGCCCCTGGAAGAAGTCAATCCGCAAAAGGGGGCCGGTTTGCCTTTTCGTCTGATTTATTGCCTTTTTCCGCCGCGCCGGCGCTGGGCGGCGGAGGGGATGCCCAGTTCGGCGCGGTATTTGGCCACGGTGCGCCGGGCCACGTCCAGCTGCATCTCCTGCAGGGCCATGCGGATGTCCTCGTCGGACAAGGGGCGCGCCGGGTCCTCGGCGGCGATGGACCGTTGGATCTTGTCGCGGATAAAGGCGGCCGAGACGCGGCCGCTGGCCTGCACCGGCAGGCCCCGGACGAACAGGTCCCGCAGGCACACGGTGCCGGCGGCGCACAGGATGTACTTTTCCTGCACCGCCCGGCTGACGGTGGAGGTGTGCAGCCCCAGCCGGTCGGCCACGTCGGCCAGGGTCATGGGCGTGAGGCCCTCGCCGGTGCGGAAAAAGTCCGGCTGCAATTCCACGATGCACAAAATGATGCGCATCAGGGTGCTTTTCCGTTCGGACACGGCCTGGATCAGCGCCCGGGCCGCGCTTTGTTTTTGGGCCAAATAGCCCTTGGTGTCCTCGTCGGCGCGCTGGGCCAGGGCGCCGGTGTAGGCGGGGTTCAGCACCAGGGTGGGGATGGCCCAATCGTTCATGGCGACATGGTAGCCGTCGGCCTCCCGGCGCACCACGGCGTCGGGGATGACGGCCCGGGAGTCGCTGCCCGTGTCGTACCCGCGGGAGGGGATGGGGTTCAGCGCGCGGATGGCGCGGCAGGCGGCCTCGGCCTCGGGCCGGGCGGCGCCCAGCAGGGCCATGATACCCTCGGTGTCGCCCCGGGACAAAAGCGGCAGCCCCTCCTTGATGAGGCGGATGGTGTGGGGGTTGAAGTCCCGGCTTTCCTGCAGTTGCAGGATGAGGCACTCCTCCAGGCTGCGGGCGCCCACGCCCGCCGGGTGCAGGCTTTGCACGGCGTACAGGGCCTGCATCACGTCGAACAGCGGCTCGCCCAGCTCCTCGGCCAGCTCGGCGGGCTCGAATTCCAGGTAGCCCCGCTCGTTGAGGCAGTGGATGATGTATTCGGCCAGGGCGCGCACCGGCGGCGCCAGCGGCAGCAGGGCCAATTGCTCGCGCAGCATCCCGGTGAAATCCTGACCCTTGTCCGGAATGTCCGCTTCCCCGCCCGTCCCGGGCGCGGGCTGGCTCCAGATGCTGTTTTCGCGCCCGGCGGCGCGCAGCAGGGCCGCCTCCTCGCCCTCGTCCAAAAAGGCGGGCTCCGGCCCGTCGTCGGTGGGCAGCTCCACGGGGGCGAACTCACTGTCCGCGGCCTGGGGATGCAGGCTGTCCAGGTCGAACAGGGGGTTTTCGCTGATCTCGGCGTCGATGTACTCCTGCAATTTGGGCAGGGGCATGCGCAGCACCTCCAGGGCCTGGCGCATCTCCGCCGACAGGTTCAGCACTTGTTTTTGCTGCGTTTTCTGGGTGATATTCTGATGCAGGTCCACGGCGGAGCCCTCTTTCCCGACAAAATTCTTCCTACCCAGCATACCACAAAACGGCGGCGGCGAAAAGGGCGCGGTAAAAAAACAGGCGCGCCCTGGGATGATGTCTGCCTTTATTCTACATCGTCCGTGCCGAAAGGGCTGTTAAATGGTTTACATCCGCCGCAAAGCGGGGCCCGCGGGCTTTATTCCACGTAGATCTGGCGATTGCCCTGGATGGCGTCGTTCAGGTAGCTGTCGATCCAGGCGTCGGCGCCGGCCTTGTCCCGGGCGCGGATATGCTCGAACAGGCGGGCGGTATTGTGGTACAGCGTATCCACGCCGTGCGTGCGGCTATAACGGGCCCAAAGAGTCATCACCGGGGCGCGGAAGGAATAATAGATCAGGGGAAGGATGGAGTTGCCGCTGACGAAGGCCAGCTCATGCTGGAAGCGGAAGGCGATGCCGGTGGCTTGGGGGATGTCCCCGGCCTGGGCCAGCTCGTCCACAATGGCGGCCAGGCGGGCCATGTCCTCGGCGGACGCATACTCGATGGCCAGGCCCGCGGCCAGATGCTCCAGCGCGCGGCGAACCTCCAAAATGGCGCGGATCTCCCCTTTGGCCATGGTGCCGCCGCGGAACTCCATGATGGCGATGAGAGTGTTCATGTTGCCGTTGCGCCGGTAATCGGCCACAAAGGTGCCCTGGCGGGGCCGCACCTCCAGAAAGCCGTCCGCCGCCAACTGCGAGAGGCCCCCGTTCACCACCGCGCGGCTGACCTGCATCTGGCGGGCCAGCTCCCGCTCGACGGGGAGCTGGGTGCCGATGGGCAGCTCGCCGGAGAGGATGGCGTCACGCAGCTGCCGGACGAACAGGTCCTTCAGGGAGGGGGCGGATATTTTTTCAAATTGCATCGCGGCTCACTCCTTCATCACTGGATGTGGCAATACCAAATACCACACTTTCATTTTACCATGCAAAATGTCTACTTACAAGGGCTTTCTTTGGGCATTCCCACAGAAAAGCAGCGGGCAAATTGACCGCTTTTGCGGCAAATGTTATAATATTCACAAGGAATCCTCTGGCACGACCAGAGGCACTTCGAGAAACGGGAGGAGCGGCCAATGGACGGATTCAAAGTGTTGGAAGTGAAGCAGAGCGTGTTTGCCTCCAATGAGCGGGAGGCGGACGAAGTGCGCCGGGCGCTGAAGGAGAAGGGCGTGTTTTTGCTGAATTTGATGAGCAGCCCGGGCAGCGGCAAGACCACCACCCTGACGCGCACCATCGAACTGCTGAAGGACGAGCTGCGCATCGGCGTGATGGAGGCGGACATCGACAGCGACGTGGACGCCCGCACCATCAGCCGGGCGGGGGTGAAGGTGATCCAGCTGCACACGGGGGGCATGTGCCACCTGGACGCGGCCATGACGCGCCAGGGCCTGGACGGCCTGGGCGACGACGATGTGGACCTGGCCGTGCTGGAAAACGTGGGCAACCTGGTGTGCCCGGCGGAGTTCGACACCGGCGCGGTGAAAAACGCGGCCATCCTCAGCGTGCCCGAGGGCGACGACAAACCGCTCAAGTACCCGCTGATGTTCCAGATCTGCG
>CAJMEU010000144.1 GCA_905212515.1 uncultured Oscillospiraceae bacterium
CCCAGCCCCCCGTCCTTTTCCGCGCGGGCGTCACGCGCCGTATTTACACCGTGTCCAGTGTTTTTGTTTGCCTTCAGCGTAAAGCTCGCCATATCCTCACCTCCTATATCCCTGGCGCACCACGGCCTCGTGCCGCTGGAACACCTTCACCACGTCGTTCCACTCCCGCACGCTTTTCGCGTCGATGGTGGCCGTGTAGTGATTTGTTTGATAGATGACGGTAGAACCACTGCCCGAAGTTCCGGGCGCGGCTCCGGCCACGGCTAGGGCGGGCCGTAAGCTGCGTTGTGCAGAGGCCGCCAGCCCCTGAGCACCCATCACGGCCTGATATCCTTGGCCAATCAGCTGTTCCATTGCGGTGCGTACTTTAGAGGTATCAGCTTCAATTCCCACTGCAACGCCTTGGGGGATCGTTTTGCCAACTTCGTCACGCATCCTGCGGCTGGGGCTGTGGCTGTCAAAGGCGGCTTTAAAGCCTTCCACAATTCCATTTACAAAACCAGAAATCTGTTCGCCCAGCCAACTGGCCATTCCCGTGATGCCGTCCCAAATCCCGGTCACGATGTCTTTTCCGATTTGCAGCATTTCTCCGGGAAGCTTTTTGATCTTGGTTACAATATCATCTACCAGCTGCTGGGCAGCCTCCACACCTTTTTCAACCAGGTCGCCGCCCCATTCTACTACCTTTGAGACGGTTTCCTGCAACCACTCCCAAATGCGGCTCGGTAATTTTTGGAACCAATCAACTACGCTTGTGTAGGTTTCGCTTACCCAAGAAACTGCGGTGTTAAGCAGATTGGAACCCCAGTCAATGACACGTTCAACTACAGACACCAGCCATTCCCAGATACGGCCGGGCAGCTTTGCAAACCAATCGACAATTCCTTGAATAATTGTGGGAAGCTCTGTAGTAACCCAAGCCCATGCGTCTGCACCGAATCCAACCAATTTGCCTAACATTAATCCAATTGCATACCCAATTTTTTCAGGCAGGCTGCCAAACCATTCCACGGCGCCCGTTACAAGCGAAGGAATCGTCTCCGTAAAGAGGGCGATAATCCCTGCCCACGCTTGGGCGAAAAATTGCCCTACTTGGCTCCAAATACCATTCCACCAATCTGGGATTTGATTAAACCATTCCACAACTGCATTCCACGCGGCGGGAAGCGTTTCGGTAAAAAATAACACGATAGCATCCCATACCGTGTGAAAGGCTTCTCCTATAGCGTTCCACACGGCAATTACTCCCTCACGGAAGCTCTCATTGGTGGCAAACAGTGTTATCAGTGCAGTAGTGAGCGTCACAATCAATGTAATGATCATTACAAGAGGGTTTGCCTTCATTACCGCATTCAAGGCTGCTTGGGCCAGTGTGCTGGCGTTTTGGGCTTTCTGGAAGGCTTGGAGAGCCGTTGACGCCTTGTTGATCGCCCCGGCGATTAAGAATGAGGCTTGAAAAGTTTTGACGCCCGCCGCCACGCCGGCAATTACCGGCGCCAGCTGCGTAAAGGTATCCAGCAAATTTTTCAGCGAACCCATCACACTGGATACATCAATATTTTCGATGAATGCGATAGCCTGCGGCAAAAGCTCCTTGATCTTATCCGATACGCCCTGGAAAAACTCTCCCGCCTTTGTTTTTATTACATCTTGCAGGGTAGATACCAGCCCTTCGGTCGTCTGGCTGGCCTTTTCCATCCCCTGGTAAAACTGTCCACCTTCCGAGGTCGCCGCTGCAATCGCATCTTGTATTTCCGAAAAAGCTACCTCGCCCGCGGAAATACGGTCGTACAGCTGGGACATGCTCTCTCCGGTTTTGTCCTGTATGTTCAGCAGGGGATTGTAACCGGCGTCGATCATCATGTTGATATCTTCAAGCGTTACCTTCTGCGCGGCGTTCATTTTGCCATAGGCCCGTGTTAGGCTACCAAGTTTTTCAGTGCTGCCAAGAGAAATGTCTCCCAGTTGACCCAACACTTTGCTGGAATCCTCGCTGGCCACGTTGAAGGCCAGCAGGGTTTGCGTGGCATTGGCCAGGTCAGCCAGCTCAAAGGGGGTGCTTGCCGCCATACTGCTGATTTCCTGCATTTTTTGGGCAGCTGCTTCAGCGCTTCCCAGCATCACCTCAAAGTTGGTGGTATAGGTCTCCATCTGCTTGTTGTAGTTCAGGCCAGTTACAGCCATTGCACCAACTGCAGCTGAAAACGATGCCGTCAATGCTTTCAGCCCTGTACTGGCGGCGCTTTTCAACTTGGATAATCCATTTGAAAATCCACGGGCATCCAACCGAGTGTCGCCGGTTACCGTAAAATCCGCCATATTCAACCACCTCGCTTCTGCTTTTCGATTTCTCTCCGGCGCTGTTCGATTTTCGCCAAAAAGGCCGCTTCCCGCTGGGCTTTTGTCATGCTTAAAGGTTTGTCCAGCCCATACAGGCTCTGCATCCGCAGGATTTGTTTGCGCTCCTCGCCCTTGGCCTTGGCCGCGTCCAAGCCGCGGTAATACATCACCGCACCCTGGGCTGTTTCTTGGGGAAGGCTGAACAGCAGCAGACGGAAGGCCCACCAGTGCAGCGGCGTTTTCTGCAGGTCAATGTTGTACGCCTGGATAAATCCCGTGTAAATGCGCTCGGCGTCCTGGTCGAAATCATATACCCGTTTGCCGGCGCTTCCTTTGCTTTTGCCGGGGCCCGGTTTCTCCTGTCCGCCTCCGTAATACCACAGCAGCCCGTCCCAAGCCTCGGTCAGGTCTGGGACGGGCTGTGTATACAGCAGCGCCAGTGCTGTGGGCAACTTCACACTGGCTGAGAGGCCTTCATCTCGCATCAGCAGTTCAAACTGCACCATACGCCGGTAATCCGTGTCAATGGATATCCCGCATAGTTCACGGGGGAAGTCGTCGGTCAGGGCGTTCATTTGCGTCTCTTGCCCACAGCGTATTTGGCCAGGCGTCTTTCGCGCTGCGCCTGCATCTCCTTCAGTTCATCGGCGGCAGCCTCGTAGGCATCCGCAAACGCATACAGTGCCGACAGGTTGCAGGCAATATCATTGGGCTTTGTCACCAGTACCTCATAGGCGCCGGCCCCCAATACATCCTCCAAAAAAGCCCGGATCCCCGCACACTGGGCGCGCAGCGTCTGTACCTGCGTGCCAGATTCGGGGATGTCCTGGAGCTGGGCATAAGCCTGTTCAAACCGCTCCAGGTCGTCAATATCGGTAAAACTGAAATCAAACTCGTTTCCCAAAAGCTGCATGGTGCATCCTCCTTTCAGCCGGTCGTGTAGGTATATTCCTCTGGTTTGGCCGTGCCCATCAGGTCAATGGCAAAGGTGGCGTTTTCGCCGGCATCGCCGCCCTGGTCTTCGGTCACGTTCACGGTTACGCTGCCTTTTTCGCCCTTGCCGGTGAAAATGTTGAAATACACATACGGCACAACCACGGCCTGCCCGGTGCCGAATTTCATGGCATTGGACAAAAGGAACTCCTGGGCGTCGTCGGCGCACATACGGTCGCCCGCCAGGCTGAACTGCCGCTGCGCGTCGGTGCGGGTGGTCATTTTGCCCGTGCGGATATACTGGCTGTCCTGGGTCTCGCTGTTGATGCTGGCCGCGTGGCTGGTAAAGCCGCCCTGCACCACCGTGTAATCCTTCTCCGTGGCCTGGCCAACCTCGGTCTTGATCGCCAGTACCCAGTCGTCGTTTGTGGTGATGCCGGCAAAATCTGCATCCAGCGTGTGGTTTGCCATCAGCTCGCTAACTTTCATTTATCTCTCTCCTTTTTCAAAATAGGTCAGCTGCATTTGTACCTGATACCGGGCCGTATTGGTGTTGGCCCTGTAAAGGTAATGGGTCGTGGTCACTTCAATTTTCCGGGCCTTGCATCCCTTGGGCATGGCCGGAAAGTTTCTGGCCCGGCTCTGCTGCTCCACCCATGCGGATAACTGTTCCCAAAAACCGCTGTTGCCGATCTGGGCCAGTACATCCGGGCTGTAATCCTGCACGGCGGCCAGCACCCAAGTTTTGGCCCGAAGGGTGCTTCCGTCCATATATCGCCGGGCAATGGCATTGCTCGGCGTCTCTTCAACCGAAAACGCCAAAGGTTCCTGGGATAAATAGTTCACATTAAATCGGTCGCTTTGGTCGATCAGCGGGCAGGTGCGCAGCCAGTTCCGTATTTCTTCGATCATTTTTCACTCACCATCTTTCTGGCAAAGCGCGCCAAATGGGAAAGGTTGTCCGCCTTCATGCGGTCGCCCCAGTGCCCGCCCGACAGGGAAGAATAGGGCCGGCTGTCTCCGGTGCCGTAATACTGGGCCGCCGCGTAAGGCGTGGACCATATCAGCTCACCGTCTCCGATGTTGCTGGCCAGCTCAGCCGATTTGTACAGCAACCCGGTGTCCATGGGCACATAGGGCGTTGTGATGCGCAGTACCTCATTATCAAAACGGGCCTGCACGGTCTGCAAGTGTTTCGTCCAGTCCGGGCCAAAGCCGGGATTCCATTCGATCTTCAGTTCAATGCCGTTCTCTCCCTGTATCTGTGATACCGCGCCGCGGGGTGTGTGGACGGTTAAAAGCGGGTTTGCCATGGCTCATTCCCCCAGGATGTAGTAATGCGGGTTGTAACCGTAGGTGTTCCTGTGCACGTCCAGCACGGTAGCGGCTTCGTAATGGCGGGCCAGTGCCGCAAATTCAGCGCCGGTGCAGCTCTCTTTTTCACCGCGCAAAATCCGGTCACCGGGTGTCGCCGCCATGCCGGCGGGCGCGTTTTCCATCGGAATGCGGCACTTCAGCACACGGGCATAGCGCAGGCCGTTTTCAACGGCCGTCTTGTCCTGCCAGTACCAGCTTGCGCCGCGGCACACAAAACAGGTGTAGGCGTCCTGCCCGTTTGCACTTTCGTGGTGCACCAGCGTCACCGTCTCTATGGCTTTCAGCATCCGCATCCCCTCCGGCAGTAAAGCCCTGCATACCGCAGCGGGTCGGAAGGCGGCAGGTATACGCCCGCCGCCTCCGTCAGCATCGCCTGGGCCGCGCTTTGTGTTTCCGCATAGGTGCCGTAGCTTACGCTGTACCCGTCTGTGGCCTCGCTCTTTACGCCGGCGGCGGCCTCCAGCGCGCCGCCTGTCCGCTGCCCGTTCAGCAGTTCGGCCATGGCGCAGCAGGCCATGCGCACCGCGTCCGTCGTCGGCCAGCCCCGTTTCAGCCGCCCGAAGGTCAGGGCGTCCATGTGCGCGTCTGCCCGGTCGGCAAGCCTGGGCCATTTCTCAGCCGGGATATCCGTGCCGCCGTATTGGTTTGTGTAAAAATCATAGTCCGCGTACATGGGCGCCCCTCCTTTGTCACTGCTTGCTTTCCGCCGCGGGCCAGTTCTCGGCCAGTTGGGCGATCACATCGGCAATATCACCGTCCGCCGCCTCCTGGCCGGTCACCTTCTTGTACAGGGCCTTCAATGCGTCTACAATGCTCATAATTGCCTCCTCAGGTGTTGGCCGGGAACTTCACGGTCTCGTTCGCGGCCCCGCTGTTCACGGCCAGGGTGCCCGTCACGGTGCGCTGGCCCGCCGCTTTCACCGTGTAGGGATAGCTGCCGCTGCGCAGGTTGAACACCGCCTTGCCGGCACTGTCCGTTGTCTTGTTGGAACCGTTCACGTTCACCTTGGCCCCAGCCACGGCGGTGCCTTCGCTGTTCTGCACGGTAAAGGTGGCTGCATAGTCCGTGAAGGGCGTGCCGGCCTCGATGTAGGCGAAGGGCACGTTGGCACGGTCGGGGTTCAGGCGGGTGGCGGGGTTGGGCATGGCCCAGCCCAGGCGCATCACTACACGGATGGCAATCATGTCTTGCTGGGCCAGATTGTACACAATGGCCTGGGTGCTGGGGTCCTGGATCACGCCCTGGTCAAGGATTTTCACCGTAACATCCTGCCGCATGGCCCACACCAGCTGGTTCCAGTTGCCGGCCACCATCTGGGCCACGCCGGCATCAAAGCTGCCGTTCTCGGGGAAGTACATCCGCGCGCCGTCCAGGCCGTAGCGGGTATCGCCCTGCATGTCCGTCACGAAGATGGGCCGGGAAGCATCGTCCTTGATGCCGCGCAGCGCGCCGCGGGCCGCCATGGAGGCCAGCACGCCGTCCACCGTATAACCCGCCTGCTCCACCTTGCTCAGCAGGCCGTCAGGGCCCATCAGGGTGTCGTAGGTGATGCCTCCAGACACATTGTTGCCGGCCTGGCGCGCCAGGGTGATAACATCGTTTTGCCACTCCACGGGGCGGGTGATGCCGAACCCCACCGCCTTGTCGAAGGCCGCGCCCATGGCCTCATTGACGCGGGGCGTCACCTCGCCCACAATGTCGAAGCTGGCGTCGGCCAGCACCGCCTCCGGGATGGGTACGATCACCGCCAGCTCGCCCGCGGTCAGGTACACGCCGTCCCAGGCCTGGGTGCTGGTCTGCTTCATGCCGGTGTCTCCGTTTACCCAGTAGGCCATGGGCAGCATGTCCAGCACGGGTACCTTGGTCTGGCGGCTGGTCATGTTGGGCAGACGGCGCGCCATGCGCATCACCACGCTGCTTTTGGGCGCGTCCTGGAAAATGCTGTTTACCAGCTGCTCACGGATGAGGTTCTCCGCATCCGCACGGGATACAATGTTTACTGCCATAATAAATCCTCCTTGTTATTCACTTCTGCCGAAGGCGGCCCGGATGGCCGCGTTGGCAATGTCCTTTGCGCTGCCCGCTGCCGGTACACCGGTGGCGGTGTCCATCACCTTGGGCGGCTTTTCGTCGACGGCAAAGGCCGCGGGGTCGCTCTCCTTGTAGGTCTTTACAAAATCGTCAAAGCCCAGCAGCTTGCCGTCCTGCATGGGCAGCTCCTTGGCGGCCAGGTCTGCCACAAAGGCCTTGCGGGCGCTCTCGCTGGAAAATTTCAGCGCCGCCGCCTGGTCTTTCACGGCATACTCCCGTTGCAGGGCGGCCACCCGCCTGTCGGCCTCCGTCTGCGCCTGGGCGGCCTTGTCTTTCCAGCCGGGGTCGTAGCCTACCCGCTTGGTGTTTGCTTCAGAAAGGCGCGTCGCCAGCCGTTCCTTTTCGACGGACAGGGCCTCGAACTTCTCCTTGCCCACATAGGCCCCCGT
>CAJMEU010000145.1 GCA_905212515.1 uncultured Oscillospiraceae bacterium
ATCGCTGTCCTCCCGCACGTCGTCCAGAAGTCCGGGGCGCTATCTGCTGGAGGGGATGCTCGGGGGGTCTCTGTACTCGAGGTCGTACAACATGTAGCCCAGATCCTGCGTGACGGCGATGGCCGGGATGGGGCCGCCGGGCCACTCGCGGAAATGGGCGGGGAACTCCCGGCAGCCGAAGCAGGGCTGATGGTAGAATTGGCCCCGGACCAGGCGGCGGCGCAAAATGTCCTGGAACTTGCCGGGGTTGTCGTCCGGCGTGGCCTTTTCCGTCATGGTGAAGTGGGCCTCGATCGCATAGTGGACATCCTGCAGCACCAGCGCCGCGCGCTGCTGGATATCCGCCTGGGTGTACAGCGCCATGGGTCTGCCATTTTTTAGGGAGGAAAGCGCGGCATTGGCGGAAATGGTGGATTTGACCTCGTTGCGGCGGATGCTGGTAAAGCGGATGGGCGCCAGCACGTGGATCCTGTCGATGTGGTACCGCAGCCCCGGGTGCCAGTAAATGGCCTCGATCAGCCCCCGCGCGGCAGACGGGGTCATCACGTCGTAGGACACGCGCTCTGTCTTCATCTCCGGCCGCGAAAAGCAGGCGTACGGCCCCCAGACCTCGATGCAAATGGACAAATCAGTCAACTCCTTTCAATCAATTTATGCCAAAGCCCCCGAAGGGGCTAAAGGGATACTACGGTGGATGTGTCAAGATGAGTCACCTCCTGTTACAATAAATTAGAAAGAAAAGGCGGGAAAAAGTCCGGCCTTCTTTTTATCCTCTACCCAAGCTACAACGAGAGACGCAACGAGCTGGCGAGCAGCTTCCTTGGGCTTGTATCTCCGCAAGTAAAACTGTTATCCATCCTCTTGTTGTAGCGTCCGATTTGGGCAGGTCGATCTCCCCCAAAATATCATAGAGCTCGCGCCGCCCACAGGTAAAAGCATGATTGCAGTTGTGTGGGTTTTGAAAAGATGGCCATTTCACCTTTTGAAGTGTCCCACATCGACGCTGAACTGAGCAAATTGACAAAGCTACTTGCAAGCCTATGCAGTGAATACCAGGTGGTAATGGGGTTCATAGATAGTTACCACGCGTCAGTGAACTGGCTGATCCGCGACGTGGAACTCTCTTTCCCGTGACCAATGCAATGCTGTACTGCCCTCCGGCAGAAAATGCAGATTTTGGCAGCAGTTTTGTCCGAATATCCGGTTGCAACGCAGATGTTTGATGTTGGCCCCCCGCCCCGCAGTTTCTGGTCGAGATTGATGACGTGCATTATGCCTTCTCCCAAAAGATACTGGCAGCCTTTACAGATATTGACGCCCTGACGTAACAACCTGACACTGTGTAGGGCCGTAGCACAACTTCTCCAACCAAGGATCTGCTTCCCTGAGCAGGGCACTGTTTTTTCATGATGAGTGCTATCTTTTAGAACTCACCTATACTATCTCTATAAAGTTTTCTTTAAACTCGCAGGAGAAGGATTAACCGTCTTCTGAATACCAAAGGCTGGCAGCTGCTTTAATTTTATTGTATAATATTTAATTCATATGATATTTAGTAAAAATTATATTTCGTTATCTAGCTTTATCTTAAAACAAATTAATCGATCTGTCAAGAAGGAGGGTTGTAAAAGAATAAAAATAAATTTATAATAAACGCGTCAGCGCAAGCTGTGGATTGAAAAATATGTAATTTAGAAAATCTTATGGTGAATCGGGCGGCAAAGTATAGGCTTTGCCGCCCTTTGCCTTTAGATCATAAAGGCTTGTCCCTGCTCCACGTCCATCGCCAGGCCCGTGTGCGGATCATAGAGGGATAGGTCGGTCAAAATGGCCACGCCCTCTTCGGGCATCGTCAGGGCCCCGGCGCGATCCAGCGCCTCGAAATGTTTTTTGTACACGGCTACGCTGTACAGCCCCAGAGAGCGGAACAGGGAACGGCTGCGTTCCCCCTCCTGCAAACGCCGGCACAGCAAGGCCCCCTCGCCCACAGGCAGATAGACGGTGCAGGTGGGCGTGTCGATGAGGCTGAACTCCCGTGCAATGGCGGCAAAGGGGAACACCTGTCCCTCGTACCCTTCCGTAAAAGCTCTCAATATCTCTTTTTGATCCTGGGACTTGCCGCCCTTGACCATGCGCAGCGTGGTGAAATAGCACGCGATGGCCGACGGCAGATCCAGTGCGTCGGGATAGGCGCGCTGTGCCGCGTGCAGGGCGTTCACGTTCGGCGCCAGCAGCGGCGGCGTCGGGCTGCCGGCCAGCGCGAACAGATAGACAAAACTTTCCGCGGCGGTGTGGCTTCCCTCGCGGTTGCAGCGCCCGGCCGTCTGCAAAATGGAATCCAACCCCGCCAGTTCCCGGTAAGCGACGGGGAAATCCACGTCCACGCCCGCTTCGATCAGGGTGGTGGAGACCACCCGGCAGGGCAGGCCGCTTTTCAGGCGGGCGCGGATTTCCTTGAGCTGTGCCCGGCGGTCCGCCGCGCACAGCAGGGTGGTCAGACAGTAACGCCCCTCTTCGGGCAGTTCGCCGAACAATTTCTGGGCGGTGGAGCGGCGGTTGACCACGCACAGCACCTGCCCGTGGCCCGCCAGCCGCGCGGACAGGTCGTCGGCGGGCATTTCCCCCAGGTCCCGCAGTGTGGTGCGGCGCAGGGCCGTGTACAGGTCCGCCGCGCCGGGGCAGATCTCCCGCAGCGGGGCGCCGCCGGGCAGGAATTCCGCAAACAGATCGTCCAGCGCCGGCTGGGTGGCGGTGCACAGCACGGCGGTCGCCCCGTAATGCCGCACCAGTTGGCAGATGGCCGCCGCGCAGGGACGCAGGTAGGGGAAGGGCAGCGTCTGTACCTCGTCGAACACGATCACGCTGTTCGCGATGTTGTGCAGCTTGCGGCATTGGGACGAGCGCGCGGCGAACAGGGATTCAAAGAACTGCACGGCCGTGGTGACGACGACTGCAGCGTCCCAATTTTCCGCCGCCAGGGCGCGGCGGTAATCGGCGGGGGACAGCTCGCCCCTTTCCCGCAGCTGATAGTCCGCGCCCGCATAGTGGGCCAGCACGTTCTCCGGCCCCAGGATCTCGCCGAACTTCTCCACCGTTTGGTCAATGATGGAAGTATAGGGAATTACGTAGATCACCCGCTCCATGCCGTTTTGGGCGGCATGCTCCAAAGCAAAAGCCAGAGAGGCGAACGTCTTGCCGCCGCCGGTGGGCACGGTTAGGGTATAAGCGCCCCGGGGCAAAGCCTGCCCGGCCGACAGGCAGGCGCGCAGCACCCCGTTGCGCTTTTCATTCAGAAAACCGGCGGACGGCGCATTCAGCCAGGCGTCGGCCTGGGCGCGCATTTTCAGCAGCAGGGCGTGAAGTTCCTCCTCCGCGCCGCGCGGCTGCGGGCCCTGCATAAAGGCCTCCGTATCCAGGTAATCTGCGTCCACCAGGCAGGAATAGAGCATGCGGGTAAAAAAGGCCAGAGTAAAACTGTCCGTAGTACAAAATGCCGGCAGGTCGGCGGCGGGCAAGCTGATCTCTTCCTGCCAGGCCGCGCAGGGATGTACATTTTTTTGCATACGGCCGAAAAAAGTGGCGTCGTCGCCCCCGTCGTTGCGGGAGCCGCCGTCCGGCAGGCCGGCGTGGTGCCCGGCCACGGCAAAGGCCACGGGATGCAAGCCCAAGGCGTTTGCCTGCTGGGCGCCGGCGGTGGAGTGGTCCACTTTGGATGTGGGCGCCGGGTTGCGGATGTGGACCTGAAAGGCGTCCGAGTATTTGCCGATGTCGTGCAGCAGGCCGGCCAGACGGCCCAAAGGACCGGCGCCGAAGGCATCGGCGAAGGTCTCCGCCCGGTCGGCGGTGCCCCGCAGATGGTCCGCCACCGATTGTTCCTGCCCATCCTCGCGGGTGTGAGCGATGAATTTTGTTGCCATGGCAACACCTTCTTTTTGCAAAAAGTAAAGATTTCTTGCTTTTAATTATAAGTTTTTAAAGCATTTAAATCATACAAAAATGAAAAAATTGTCATTTCGCTGGAAAAAATAGGCGAAAAGATGAAGGCTGACGCTGAAAAAAGAAAAACACCCCGCTTTGCCGGCGGATAAAGCCGACAGAGCAGGGCATTTGGCATGAAACATCTGTTTTTTGTTCCGATTGCGGGGAAATAAAAACTTATGGCAGGACGGCACGGCCAGGACGGCCCCCAGGGCCGCCGCTTTATGCGTCCGGGTGATATTTGTGCCGGGTGGCCATGCCGCCGCGCAGATGGCGCTGCGCCTTGTTCACCCCCAGCACCTTGCGCACCTGGCGGTACAGCGCCTTGTTCTGGCGGGCCAGGCGGATGGTGACGTCCTTATGTACGGTGCTTTTGCTGATGCCGAAAGCCTTGGCGGCGGTGCGCACGGTGGCGCCCGTCTCCACGATGTATTCGCCCAGCCGCACGGCACGCTCCTCGGGGTTCCCTTTCATACCGATTCCTCCCGGATCTGTGTTTTTACCAGATTATGCGGCGGAAAGAAAGAATATGAAGGAACGGGCGCCGTGCGGCAAAAAGGCGGGAAGGCCCCGCGGCATTTTTTTGAAAAACAAGGGGTGACATTGCAATTCTGGGGGAAAATAAAGTGTCAGCGCACGCTGTCGGCATACTGTTTGGGGCTGATGCCGTACTCGGCGCGGAAGGAACGGTAAAAATTGGAGTAATCCCGGAAGCCGCAGTGCCGGTACACGTCCGTGGGGGGCACGCCGCCCGCCAGCATCTGTTTGGCGATGAGCAGGCGCTTGAGGATGATATAGCGGTAAACGCTGGTGCCCACCAGGCGGTTGAACTCGTGGGAGAGGTGGTACTTGCTGACGTAAAAACGGGCGGAGAGGGGGTCCCGCGTCAATACCTCGCTGTAATGGGCTTTGATCTCCGCCACCCCGCGGGCCAGCCGGGGGGCGGCGCGGCCGGCGGCGGGGGGCGCCGCGCCCGCGTCCAGGGCCAGGCGGTTCAGCTCGGCCAGCAGCTGCAGCAGCACGCCGGTGGCCATCACATCGCCGCCGTAGGCGCTGTCGTACGTCTCGCGCAGCAGGGCGCTGAGATAGCCCAGCAGGGCGGCGCGGGGCGCGGGGGGCAGGCGCAGCAGGTTCACGTGGCCGGGCTGGCTGGTGTCGAAACAGCGGGTGAGGCTGGTTTGCTCGGTGGAAAGGCCGGCCAGGAACGCCGGGTTGAGCCACAGCACGATGCGCTCGTACGCATCGGCGCCGGCGCGGATGCGGGGTTGGTGCAGCTCCATGGGGCTGATGAGCAGCACGTCCCCGGGCTGGAGCTGGTAGCCCTGGCCCTCGATGCTGTACTCCACATTGCCGCCCAGGAAGAAATAGACCTCGTAAAAATCGTGGTGATGCACCGCCACGCTGTCCGGCTGGGCGTCGCGGTAGTGGAAAATCTCGTAATTTTTGCGCTGCATCTCCTGGCGCGGGTCGAAATGCTGGGCTTTTTCGCGCATGGGAACACTCCTTTTGCGCCGGAGACACCGGCGCTTACTCTGTTTTTATTTTACAGCAAGATTTGCAATGTGTAAAGCAATCGGAACAATTGTGATTGCGAAAAAGAAACGGTATAGTATAGATAAGGAATCACGCCATGCGAATTTGGAGGAGATGCCCATGAAAAACTTTTTGGACGAAGATTTTTTGCTGAGCACGCCCGCCGCCAGCAAGCTGTACCACGAGGCGGCCAAAGAGATGCCCATCGTGGACTACCACTGCCACATCGACCCGCGGGAGATCTATGAGGACAAGCGGTTCGACAACATCGCCCAGGTGTGGCTGGGCGGCGACCATTATAAATGGCGGGTGATGCGCTCGAACGGGGTGGAGGAGCGGTACATCACCGGCGACGCGCCCGACCGGGAGAAATTTCAGAAATTCGCCGAGAGCCTGGAGCGCGCCATCGGCAACCCCATGTATCACTGGTGCCATTTGGAGCTGAAGAATTACTTCGGCTATGAAGGGGCCCTGAACGGCGGGACCGCCCAGCAGGTGTGGGACCTGTGCAACGAGAAACTGAAAAACGACCCCTCCATGAGCGCCCGGGGCCTGATTTTAAAGAGCAACGTGGCCATGATCGGCACCACCGACGACCCCTGCGACAGCCTGGAATGGCATGAAAAGCTGGCCGCGGACCACACGTTCCCCGTGCAGGTGTGCCCCTCGTTCCGCCCGGACAAGGCCCTGAACATCCACAAGCCCGGCTTTGCGGAATACATCCGCAGCCTGGAGCAGACGGTGGGACGCCAGTTCCAGGGCATCGACTGTGTGCGCAGCGCGCTGACCGAGCGCATCGAATACTTCTTCCAGCGCGGCTGCCGCGCCTCGGACCACGGGCTGGATTACGTGATGTTCCGCCCCGCTTCCGACGAGGAAGTGACGGCCATCTTCCAAAAGGCCATGGCCGGCGAGGCCGTGAGCCGAGGGGAGAGCGAGCAGTACCAGACCGCCCTGCTGCTGCACTGCGCGCGGGAGTACGCAAAGCGCGGCATGGTGATGCAGATCCATTTCAGCTGCCTGCGCAACCCCAACAGCCGCATGTTCAAGGCCCTGGGCCCGGACGCCGGCTTCGACGCCATGGCCGCCACCGACAGCTGCGCGCCCCTGGCTGGCCTGCTGGACGCGCTGGACGCCGAGGGCAGCCTGCCCAAGACCGTGCTGTACAGCCTGAACCCGGCCGACGACGCCTGGCTGGACGTGATGCTGGGCTCCTTCCAGGGGCCGGAGATCCCGGGCAAGATCCAGCACGGCTGCGCCTGGTGGTACAACGACCACAACGCGGGCATGACCAGCCACCTGACCAGCCTGGCCAATTTGAGCATCCTGGGCAACTTCATCGGCATGCTGACGGACAGCCGCAGCTTTTTGAGCTACGCCCGGCACGAGTATTTCCGCCGCGTGCTGTGCGAGCTGATCGGCGGCTGGGTGGAGCAGGGCGAGTACCCCGCGGACATGGAAGCCGTGAAAGGCCTGGTGCGGGACATCTGCTACCACAACGCCAAGCGCTATTTCAACCTGTGAGATATAAAGGAGGAAACGAGATGAACTGTCTTTCCGCTGGTACGGCGAGAGGGACCCCATCAGCCTGGAATCCATCAGCCAG
>CAJMEU010000146.1 GCA_905212515.1 uncultured Oscillospiraceae bacterium
GCCGCGTGGTGCAGTACGCCAAGCAGTTCGTGGGCGGCGAGGACCTGGCCAATCAGTGGAGCCTGCAGACCGACGGCGCCTCGCTGATTGCGCAGATGCTGTTCGAGTATGCCACGGACATCAACCTGTTTGTGGGCCGTGCCATCAACCCCGCCTATCAAAACCCTATTCTGTCCATCAGCTTGGGCATCAATATCTAGCTTGTGAAAGAGCTGGGGGGCTATCTGGAGCAGATGGGCAAGCAGATCAAGGTCAGTTATTTCTAAATGAAAAAAGCGCCGCTTCGATCCCCTTTACCGGGGCTTGGGGCGGCGCTTTCCCTTGTCTTTCACACATTTCCCCGTTTTACATATACTGATAACAAAGCCGTGGTTTTTTCTCACGGCCATCAATCAAAGGGGGAAATGTTTATGTCTATGCCTGTCATCACCACGTCCTGCAACCCTGTCTCCATGAGCCAGGCCGTCACCGACCTGATCGAGTCCATCGCCCTAGAGGAGACCGCCCTGAGCCATATCCTGAACGCCGAGGGCGAAAAAATCCAAAAGGCCCTGGCCATGGATGTGTCGCTGGAAGAGATCATGAACGTGAACGACACCGTGATGAGCATGGTGGCCAGCATCAACGACCTGGAGCACACGCTGCGCGACAAACTGGAATTCATCTCCAACAACCTGTACTATCCTTCCCGCGAGTAATCCCTCCCCCGCGCGCTGTCCTCCGCGTATCGTTTCGTCACCTTTCGCCTGCCCAAGTCGAATAGGCGCGGCCTGAATTGGCCGGGCGTTTTTTTACTTTTTCAGGCACCGAGGTAGGCGGCGCGCACCTTGGGGTCGTTGGCCAGTTCATGAGCGTCGCCGGACATGGCGATGCTGCCTGTTTCCAATACGTAGGCCCGGTTGGCCACGTCCAGGGCCATCTTGGCGTTCTGCTCCACCAGCAGGATGGTCACGCCGTCCTTGTTGATGTCGCGGATGATGCTGAAGATCTCCTGCACCAGCAGGGGCGACAGGCCCATGGACGGCTCATCCATCAGCAGCATTTTGGGCTTGCACATCAGCGCGCGGCCAATGGCCAGCATTTGCTGCTCGCCGCCGGAGAGGGTGCCCGCCAGCTGCTTGCGCCGCTCTTTCAGCCGGGGCAGGCGCTGGAACACCATCTCGTAGTCCGCGGCAATGGCATCGCTGCCGTCAGTGCGGATATAGGCGCCCAGCTCCAGGTTCTGCTGCACGGTCAGGTTGGCGAAGACGCGCCGGCCCTCCGGCACCTGTGCCAGGCCCAGCTTCACGATCTGATGGGCCTCTGTGTGATGGATGGGCTGGCCGCAGAAGACGACCTCGCCGGCCTTGGGGTTCAGCAGATGGGAGATGGCGTGCAGGGTGGTGGTCTTCCCCGCGCCGTTGGCGCCGATCAGGGTGACGATCTCGCCCTGATCCACGTGGAAAGAGATGCCGCGCATGGCCTTGATGGCGCCGTAGGAGACTTCCAGGTCCTTGACGGACAAGATTGCATCAATTGCCATAGCTTACTCTCCTCCCAAATAGGCTGCGATGACCTTGGGGTCATTGCGCACGGTCTCGGGGTCGCCCTCGGCCAGAATACGGCCGTAGTTCAGCACGGTGATATATTCGCACAGGCCCATCACAAAGCTCATGTCATGCTCGATCAGCAGGATGGCGGTGCCGAATTTCTCCCGCACGAAGCGGACGGTATTCATCAGTTCTTCCGTCTCGTTGGGGTTCATACCGGCGGCCGGTTCGTCCAGCAGCAGCAGTTTGGGGTTGGTGGCCAGCGCGCGGGCAATCTCCAACTTGCGCTGTTTGCCGTAGGGCAGGTTGGAGGCCTTCTGCTTGGCGTCGCCCTCCAGGTCAAAAATTTTCAAAAGGCTCATCGCGCGGCCGCGAATATCACGCTCCCGCTCGTAATAGGGCGGCAGACGGAACACAGCGTTGACGGTGGAATACTTCACCTGATTGTGCAGGCCCACCTTTACGTTGTCCAGCACCGTCATCTCGCTGAAGAGGCGGATATTCTGGAACGTGCGGGCCACGCCTGCCTTACAGATGGTGGCCGGGGCTTTGCCGGTGATGTTCACGCCGTCCAGGATGATGTCGCCCTCCGTGGGCTTGTACACGCCCGTGAGCATATTGAACACCGTGGTCTTTCCCGCGCCGTTGGGGCCGATCAGGCCGTGCAGGCTGCCCTTTTCCAGCTTGAGGTCCACTTTGTCCACGGCCTGCAGGCCGCCGAAGGCGATGCCCAGGTTCGAAACTTCCAGCAATGCCATGTCAGTTTCCCCCTTTCTTCGCTTTCGCGCGCGAGGCGAACATGCGCTTGCGCCATGCCACCAGGGCCGGGCTTTGGTTGAAGATCATCACCAGGATCAGGATGATGGCGTAGATCAGCATGCGGTAGTCGTTGAGGCCGCGCAGCATCTCGGGCAGCACGGTCAGCACCGCCGCCGCGATCACCGAGCCGCGGATATTGCCCATGCCGCCCAGCACCACGAATACCAGCACCAGGATGGAGGTGTTGTAATCGAATTTCTTCGCCACCAGGGAGGAGAAGTTGTGGGCATAGAAGGCGCCGGCCAAGCCGGCCAGAGCCGCGGACACGGAAAAGGCGATCATCTTGTATTTGGTGACGTTGATGCCCACGCTTTCAGCCGCAATGCGGTTGTCGCGGATGGACATGATGGCGCGCCCGGTGCGGGAGCGGATGAGGTTCAGCACCACCACCAAGGTGACCATCACCAGGATGAAGCCGATGGTGAAGGTGGCGTCCTTGTTGCTGTTGTTGATGCCCAGCGCGCCGTTGATGATGATGCGGCCGCCCTCGCCCAATTTCAGCGAGGCCGCGTCCTTAAAGGAGAAGTGCCAGCCGTTGGCGTCCACGCCCAGATACAGGGCGTTCATGACGTTTTTGATGATCTCGCCGAAGGCCAGCGTCACAATGGCCAGATAGTCGCCCCGCAGACGCAGCACAGGGATGCCGATCAGGATGCCTGCCACGCCTGCGGCCAGGGCGCCGATCAGCAGGGCGATGGCAAAGCGCAGCATGGGCGGCAGCCCGTCCTGCACATAGGAAGAAAAGCACATGGCCGCGAAGGCGCCCACGCTCATGAAGCCCGCGTGGCCCAGGCTCAATTCACCCAGGATGCCCACGGTCAGGTTCAGCGAGACCGCCATCATGATATAGGTACAGCTCGGCACCAGCTGCCCTTTGAAGGAGTTGCTGAGCACACCGGCCGTGCTCAGCACCATCACCACCGCATACGCGGCGATGACCATGAGGTAAGTGATGAGGTTTTTCCGCGCCGTGCGGCTCATATTTTTTGTATTGAACACGCCCGTCACCTACACTTTCTCATTGATCTTCTTGCCCAGGATGCCCGTGGGCTTCACCAGCAAGACAACGATCAGCACTGCAAACACGATGGCGTCGGACAGTTGAGTGGAGATATAGGCTTTGCTCAAATTCTCGATCACGCCCAGCAGCACGCCGCCCAGCATGGCGCCGGGGATGGAGCCGATGCCGCCGAACACCGCGGCCACAAACGCTTTGATACCGGGCATTGCGCCGGTGGTGGGCTGCAGGATGGGATAGGCCGAGCACAGCAGCGCGCCCGCGATGGCCGCCAGAGCGCTGCCGATGGCGAAGGTGAGCGAAATGGTTCCGTTTACATTGATGCCCATCAGTTGGGCCGCGCCCTTATCCTCGGACACGGCCAACATGGCGTGGCCCATCTTGGTGCGGTTGACAAACAGCGACAAGCATACCATGATGACCGCCGAGACCAAAATGGTCACCAGCGTTTCGCCCGTGATGACCAGCTGCCCGTCAAACAAGCGGACGGAACCGATGGACACCACCGAGCCGAAAGACTTGGGCGAGGAGCCCCAGATCAGCAGGGCCATATTCTGCAAAAAGTAACTGACACCGATGGCCGTGATGAGCACGGCCAAACTGGGCGCACCGCGCAGGGGCTTATAGGCCACGCGCTCGATGGTGATGCCCAGCAGGGTACAGGCCGCCATAGCCGCCAGCACCGCCAGAAGCGCCGGCATATGCAGGCTGTTCATTACCACGAAGATCAGATAGCCGCCCACCATGATGATATCGCCGTGGGCAAAGTTCAGCATCTTCGCAATGCCGTAAACCATTGTATAGCCCAGGGCAATGATCGCATAGATGCTGCCCAGGCTGATCCCATTTACCAAGAAAGAAAGAAACTCCATAAGATACGCCCTTTCCGTTCATTCGCAGAGCTTTTGGGCGCTCCGCTTCCCTTGTGGTACGATCCTGCGGAAAACCGACAGTTTCCGCAGATACCGCCAAAGAAGGCTGCCGCATCGGCGGCAACCTTCTTTGGCGAAGTTCAAGCGGCCGCGGGGGCCAGCTTACATCTGCGCGTAAGCGCCGTTTTCAACTTTTACCACGATGGGAGCCTTGCTTACCTCGCCGCTGGCTTTCCAGGTCATATCCGAACCGGTCAGGCCGTCGATCGAAATCTCGGTGATGGCTGCTTTCAGCGCATCGCCCAGGGCGGAGACGTCCATATCGCCCGTGACGCCGGCCTTCTCGCAGGCGGCTTTGATGGCGTAGATGGCGTCATAGGCGTCGGCGGCAAACTGGTTGGGGGTCTCGCCGTAATCCGCCTCATAGGTCTTGACGAAATTGCTGGTCAGTTCATCTGTGCCGCCGGCATTGAACGGGGTCATCAGCATCAGGCCCTCGGCCAGTTCCAAATCGAAATTCTCCACGGTCAGGATGCCGTCCATGCCGTCGCAGCCGAAGAAGGCGGGGTCATAGCCCAACTGGTTGGCCTGGGTGATGATGAGGGAAGCCTCGGTGTAATAGATGGGCAAGAACACCAGGTCGGCGCCCGCGCTCTGGGCCTTCTGCAGCTGGGTCTTGAAGTCGGACTTGCTGTCGGCGGTGAACGCCTCGGCGCAGACGATCTCCAGGCCCTTGGCGGCAGCTTCCTCGGCAAAAGCATTGTAAATGCCGGTGGAATAAGCGTCGGAACTGTCATAGATCGCGGCAATCTTGGTGGCCAGGCCATTGTCCGCGATGTAATCGGCAGCGGAAACGCCCTGGTTGGGGTCTGTGAAGCACACCTGGAAGGCGTTGTCGTTCACGATCACGTCTGTGGAAGAGGCGGACGGGGTGATCTGGAACATGTTGTCAGTCGCCGTCTCGGAGATCACGGCCAGGCACGGACCGGTGGTGACGGTACCCATCAGCACCTGCATGTCCCAGTCCTTCAGATTATTGTAGGCGTTGATGGCCTTCTCGCCGTCGCCTTCATCGTCCTGGAAGTTATATTCAAACTTGATCGCACTGTCGGAAGCGTTGATCTCGTCCACAGCGATCTGGGCGCCGTTTTTCACAGCCACGCCGTACACGGCCGTGCCGCCCGTCAACGGGCCGATGCCGCCCACTTTGATGGTCACTTCACCGCCGGCAGCCGGGGCCTGGGTGGAACCGGCCGCGGAAGTGCTGGCCGGCGCGCTGGGCGCCTGGGCACTGGAAGAACTGGTAGAGCCGCCGCAGGCGGCCATGGAAGCCACCATACACACTGCCAAGGCCAGGCGTATCACTTTTTTCATAACTTACTCCTCCATTTTCACTTGATATCCTCATACTCTCTTGCGCAAGGTCCTTTGAGATATTGATAAATATCATATACGAAAGTTGCACAAATTACAATTCGCCATTTTTACATACTTTCTCACACTAAAGCGTTAATTTGTGTGATTTTGCATAAAAAGGCACAAAATTAATACAAAATCCACGCTTCTTGTCCTCTGCGGCCTTTGTCTTGTGCAAAAAGGACAAAAAAGGCGGTGCAGAATGCACCGCCCGGCCTGTTACATTAGGGAATTTATGCCTGTATTTCATCTATTTGCTCCTTCAGCCGCTCCAGAATCATCTCCTACCCGCCCGTGCCGTACTGGATGCAGCGGTTGATGCGGCTGATGGTGGCGGTACTGATCTCTACTTCTTTGACGATCTGCTCGTATGTTTTGCCCGCCAACAGCATCTGGGCGGCCTCTATCCGCTGTGCCATATCCGCCAATTCCTTCATCGTGCACAGGTCTTCGAAGAAATCATAACACTCTTGTACATTTTTCAATTCCAAAACCGCGCGGAACAATTCGTCCATCGCTCTTGTTTTTCGTTTCATCCTGTCCGGCATAGCACACCTCAATATAACTTAGCGCTCGATATCCTGCAAGTACTTTATTACAGTATCACATTGAATGAAAAATTGCAAGAGAAAGGCCGGCTTTTTCCGCAAGCCGGCCTTAAACGGCACCATTTTTTATTTCATCATGCTGGCAACTTCGGCCGCGAAGTCGTCACAGCGCTTCTCCAGGCCCTCGCCTTTCTCGAAGCGGATGAACTTCACGATCTGGATGTCGCCGCCCAGCTCTTTGCCGGTGTTGGCCACGTACTGGGCCACGGACAAATCGGTGTCCTTAACGAACTGCTGATCCACCAGGCAGTTCTCTTTGTAATACTTGCCGATCTTGCCCTCCACCATCTTGGCTTTCACCTGCTCGGGCTTGCTAGCCAGCTTCGGGTCATTGCTGATCTGGGCCAGCAGGATCTCTTTTTCTTTCTCCAGCACTTCGGCGGGCACGGAGGCTTCGTTCAGGTAGGCGGGGTTGGCCGCCGCCACCTGCATGGCGATATCCTTGCCGAACGCGGCGAATTCAGGCTTTGCGGCCACGTCGTCGCCAGCGCTGAACTGCACCAGCACGCCGTGCGTGCCGCCGCCGTGCACATAAGCGGCGCACACGCCTTCCACGCGCTCGAAGCGGCGGATCTTGATGTTTTCACCGATGACCAGGATCTTGTCTTTCAATTCCGCGTCCACGGTGCTGTCGCCCATTTTGCAGGCCAGCAGCGCGTCCACGTCGGCGGGATCCTGCGCCATGATGATGCCCGCCACGTCTTTCACGAAAGCGCGGAACAGCTCATTCTTGGCGACGAAGTCGGTCTCGGCGTTCACCTCGACCACAACGCCCACCTTTTGGGACAGGTCGGCCTCGGCGTATACCATGCCCTCGGCGGCAATGCGGCTGGCCTTTTTGGCAGCGGCCGCCA
>CAJMEU010000147.1 GCA_905212515.1 uncultured Oscillospiraceae bacterium
CCACCACCAAGTACATGGACGGCCACGCCGTACAGGTGGGCGGCGTGATCGTGGACAGCGGCAAATTTGACTGGACAAACGGCAAATTCCCCGAACTGTGCGAGCCCGACGAGAGCTACCACGGCGTGACCTATGTGAAGCAGTTCGGCAAAGCGGCCTACATCACCAAGGCCCGCGTGCAGCTGATGCGGGATTTCGGGATGTACCCGGCGGCCCAGGCGGCCTTCCTGCTGAACCTGGGGCTGGAGACCCTGGCCGTGCGCATGGAGCGCCACTGCAAAAACGCCGAAAAAGCCGCCGCGTTCCTGGCAAAAAGCGACAAGGTGGAGTTCGTGAACTATCCCACCCTGTCCGGGGACCGCTACCATGCCCTGGCGCAGAAATACCTGCCAGACGGCTGCAGCGGTGTCATCTCCTTCTCGGTAAAGGGCGGGCGCGAGGCGGCGGTGCGCTTTATGGACAGCCTGGAGCTGGCCAACAACGTGGTGCACGTGGCCGACGCCTGTACCTGCGTGCTGCACCCGGCCAGCGCCACCCACCGCCAGCTCAGCGACGAGCAGCTGGTGGCAGCGGGCATCACGCCGGGGCTGATCCGCCTGTCGGTGGGGCTGGAGCATATCGACGACATCATCGCCGACCTGGAAAAGGGCCTGGTGGCCATTTAATGGCAAGGAGAAAGCCTTGACGGCCGGACGGCCGTCTGTTATACTGAAAACGTAAATCTGAATGAGGCGCTATGACTGCCCATCGAATGCATCGTTCGGTGGGCAGTTTTTTGTGCCGCGCGGGGGAAGTATGAACTTATTCAAACAATACGCCGGCCTGCGGCGGGAGCTGTACATCGTGTTCTGGGGGCGGGTGGTCACCAACATGGGCGCGCTGATCTGGCCCATGATGACGCTGATCCTGAAGAACAAGCTGGGCATGTCGGCCAGCGAGATCGCGGCCTGGCTGCTGGTGCTGGGCCTTCTGCAGCTGCCGGCCACGCTGATGGGCGGCAGGCTGGCCGACCGCTTCAACAAGCGCAACATCATCATCGTGTGCGACCTGGTGACGGTGGTGAGCTATTTTGTGTGCGCCTTCGTGCCTGTCACCAAGGGCATGATCTGGCTGCTGGCCATCGCGGCCATCTTCGCCCAGATGGAGTGGCCCAGCTATGACGCCCTGGTGGCGGATCTGTCCACCAGCGCCGAGCGGGAGCGGGCCTACAGCCTGAACTATCTGGGGGCCAACCTGGGCCTGGTGCTGGCGCCCATCCTGGGGGGCTTTTTGTTCGAAAACCATCTGAACCTGGCCTTCCTCATCAGCAGTTTGGCCACCTTTTCGTCCACCATCCTGATCTTCCTGTTCATCAAGGACGTGCGGCCCGGGCGGGAGACGGGCGGCGGCGCCCAGTACGAGGAGGGAAGCAACAAAAGCCTGTGGGGTATTTTGGGCGAGAAAAAACTGTTGATTGCGTTCCTTTTGTGCGGCGGCGTGGCCCAGCTGGTGTACAGCCAGTTCAACTTTTTGCTGCCGCTGAACCTGGAGCAGCTTTACGGCGCGGCAGGGGCCAAATGGTTCGGTATGCTCACCAGTGTGAACGCGGCGGTGGTGATCGTGGGCACGCCGCTGATCACCCGCTGGTTCAGCGCCCTGCGGGACGTGGGCAAGATCATTGTGGGCGAGGCGCTGATCGCCGCGGGCTTTGCCATGTACATTTTTATTCAGGGCGTTTTGCCGCTGTACTTCCTCTCCATGGTCATCTTCACCGTGGGCGAGGTGTTCACCACCCTGGGCAAACAGCCCTATGCCACCCGGCGCATCCCCGCCTCCCACCGGGGGCGGTTCGCCAGCCTGAACACCGTGCTGGGCGGCGGGCTGCAATTGGGCGGCCAGCAATGCGTGGGCCATCTGGCCGACGCCTGGCCCATGCGCTCGGTTTGGTGCCTGATCGCCGGGCTGGGCTTTGCCAACGTGCTGGCCTATCTGGCGGTGCGCAGGCGGGATGAAAAAGCCTTCCCGCTGCTGTATGAAGAACAGCCGGAACAGACGCGATTGTGAGGGAGACAAATGAAACTGGATTTTTACCATTGGGCTTATCAGTGCCCGCTCAACCACGAGATGGCGGGGCTGCTGAAACGTTATTCCGACCGGCTGGATATCTCTTTGCATGACGTGGGCGAAACGCCGGCGCTGGCGGTGAAAATGGAGATGTACTATCCGACGCTGACGGTCGTCGCGGGCCGTTTCCGGTTTTACAGCCCGCTGACCCCGGCCTTTCTGGACGCGCTGTGCCGGGGAGAGGTGCCGTCCGAAACGCCTTACCGCCCGCGTCTGGGAACAAAAGAGGCCGTGGGAGAGCTGACGCCCATTACAGAGGAAAACTGCTTTGCGGCAAGCGGGTGCACGGGAAAGAGCTGCGCCGAAAACAGCGCGCGAAAAAGGGAGTTTCTCCGCAGGCAGGGGCTGACGGTTTACGGCTATATGAATGTGCGGGGCAGCGAGCTGCTGGGCGGCGCGGAATATCTGCCGTCCCTGCTGGTGCCCTATGACATCCCAAAGCATCCCCGCACGGCGTTTCTCACGTGCGTTTACCGCTCTGACGAAGAGTTCGACTACAAGACGGCGCCTTTGCGCGCATTGGAAGCTTATCTGGCAAAGGAGTATGATAAGCTGGTGGCGGTATCGGATGAGGACGGCGTTTTTCCCAACGGGGACCGAAGCTTTTTTATCAGGAACGGATACAAGGACCAGGGCGTGCTTGCCCGCGGCCCCTACTGCACCCTCCATCTGATGGAAAAAAATCTGCGGTAAAAAAGCGTCCGCATTTGAATATACAAAGCGTATATATTTAGCAAAAAATACTTTTTGTAATAAAAGGCGTCCGAGGGACGCCTTTTTCGCATTTTTCTGTAACAAAACCGCGCGCAAAGCGACTAACAAGTGAAAGGGGGGCGGGGCGATGGAGGAGCTGGAGCAGCTGTACCGGCAATACCGGCAGGAGGTGTACCGCTATCTGTGCGGGCTGACCCACGACGCCCAGCTGGCGGAAGACTTGCTGAGCGAGACCTTCCTCAAAGCCCTGCGGGGCCTTTCCCGCTACGATGGCCGCGCCAGCGTGCGCACCTGGCTGTGCAGCATCGCCCGCCACGCCTGGATCGACGAAGTGCGCCGCCGCCGGCCGACCCTTTCTTACGACGACCTGTTGGCCGATTATTTGGTGGATGAAGCTTCAGACCCGGCGCGGTTCGAGGCCGAGGTGGACAACAAGGCGCTGGCGGCACAGGCCCGGCGCCTGCTGGACACGCGCAAGCCCCCGGCAAAGGAGATCCTGCTGCTGCGGGCCCAGGGGTACAGCTTTGCCGAGATCGCGCAGGGGTGCGGAATCAGTGAGGCCAGCGCCCGCACGCTGGCCTTCCGCACCCGGCGTTGGCTGAAAGAAGAACTGGAAAAAGGAGGAAGCGTATGAACAAAGGGATGGTCAGCGACATTTCCTGCGACGTCTGCCGTGACCTGATGCCGCTGGTGTTGGATGACGTGGCCAGCGAGGACAGCGCGGCCCTGGTACGCCAGCACACGGCCCACTGTGAAGAATGCCGCGAGATTTTTACGGGGGAGCAGGCGCGCGAGGCATCCGGGGCCGCACCCGACGATGTAAAGGTGCTGAAAAAGCTGCGTGCGCGGGTGCTGCTGCGCAGTGCGCTGCTGGTGCTGGCGGGAATGCTGGCGGCGGCGTGGTTGTCCTACAGCCTGTACCGCATGTGGGTGATGCCGCTGCTGGGCGCGGCGGCGTATCTGCTGCTGCGCAAAAAATGGTGGATCGTGCCCGTGGGGGTGGGCGCGCTGAAATTTGCGGGCCAGGTGATGATGATCCTCCCCTGGGTAGGGCAGGAAGAGGCCCAATGGGATTATATCCTGATAAACATCCTGCATTATCCGCTGACATACGCCTGGGAGTGGGTATTCCCCATCCTGCTGGGCGTAGCGGTGGCCGCGCTGCTGCGCTTCGCGCTGGGCGGCCTGGACTGGAAGCGCCTGCTGGGACGGGGCAAAAAAGGGAAGGAGGGCGGACCGGATGCGCGTTAAAACCATTCATCTCCACATCAAGCGCAACAAATGGACGCGGCTGCTGGCCTTCGTGCTGGCGCTGGCCATCATCGGCGGGCTGCTGTGGTACGTGGACAGGAGGCAGGGCAACCCGCTGGGGGCCTGGTACGCCGAAAAGAAAATAGAGGCCCACTACCGGGCCTATCACCCGGACGAAACCTATGTGGTAGGCCCGGCGACGTATCAGTATGTCCTCAACGCCGGCCTGGAAGAGAAGATGTGCTACGTGTGCGACGTCTACAAAAAGGGCAGCAGCGACACGGGCTTTCAGGCGTATTTCAAGGACGGCGCCGTACTGTGCACGCGGGCGTGGAGCGTGGACAGCGGCCGCAATACATACAACCGCCTGTACTGGCGCATGAACGACCAGCTGCAGGACACCGGCCTGGAAAAGGCGCTGGAACAGCAGGGCGCAGATAGCTCCATGGCTGATTTTTACCCCGGAGAGCGGATGCTGTTCAATCCTGAGACGCCTGCCTTTGCCGTGGATATGGAATATGACTTCCGCCGTCTGCCGGTGCCGACGGTGCTGTCCGTCACCTACACGGCCGATGACGCACAGCAGGTCAGCGACGGGACACTGGCTGAGAAACTGCTGGAGATCAAGGCGGCGGCGGTGGAGCACGGGATGCCTTTTGACTACTACACCGTGACGCTGAGCTTTTACGGGAAGGGGTTTTCCTCTTATACCAACCGGCAGGCGCTGGACGTGCCCGCGGGGGAGATCACGCGGGATGGCGTAAGGGATTACGTGGAAGCTTTATCTGAGGAGAAAAAGACGCAGTTTTCCCAGGCGTGGTACGAGTCCAGCGCCCAGGGCCAGAAGTCGGGCCCCTATACGATGGGCGTGAGTAAGTTCCTTCCCTGTGAACATTGAAAAACCGGCAGCCGGGCCTTTTAAAGCCCGGCTGCCGGTTTATGTGCTTGGCCGGATGCGTTGCTTTTGCAAGAAGGAAAACAGCGGCTCGGCGCCCGCCTACTTGCCCGCCGTCACCAGCGCGCTGATCTGCTCGTGCACCGCGTCCAAAAAACCGGAGGCCAAGGGAGGCAGGGCGCCTTTCCACACGGCGGCGTCGCGCAGCAGCCGCCCTTCGGGGCAGGGGCGCTGGCACATCTCCTCCCGCTGCAGCACGCCGGCTGGCATGGGGCTGACCCACATATAGCTGCCGCGGGCGCCGCGCAGCACGTTGAACTCGCCCGCGCGGTCGAACACGGCGATGCGCCCGGCGCTGTGGGGCTCGGGCGGGCGCTCGGCCTCGGCCTGGGGCAGCACGAAGGCAGAATCGCCGTGGGTCACCTCCGGATACTCGTCCAGGCGGTGCAGGGGGACGGTGTCCAGATGGGCCAGGGGATGGCTGCGGTGCATCAGCACCTGCATCTGGAATTCCCACAGCGGCGCGTGGTGCAGGCCGTTGGCCTGCATGACACTTTCAAAAAAGCCCGCGTGCCGCGCCTCAAAGCGCACGATGCCCAAATGGGCCTCGCCCGAGAGCACGGCGTCGATGGCGGCGTTGGCCGTGGTCTCGCGGTATTGCAGGTCCAGGGCGCGGTTGCCCAGGGTGCCCAGCCACTGGCCGTAGGCGGCCGCCAGGTAGCTGGCCCGGGGCATCCACAGGGAGAGGGTGGCCCGGCTGCCGTCCCGGGCGGTGTACAGCCCCCGCAGCTGTTCCATCTGGTCCAGCACGCCCCGGGCGTAAAACAGGAAATCCTCGCCGCTGCGGGTGGGCTCCACCCCCTGGGCGGTGCGGCGGAACAGCGGGCGGCCGATCTCCAGTTCCACCTCCTTGACGGCTTTGGACAGGTTGGGCTGGCCCATGTACAGATGCTTGGCCGCACGGCTGATGGACCCCCAGCGGGCCACCTCCACCACATAGCGCAGATGCTGCAATTCCATAAAGGCACCTCTTTCCGGGTAAAGGGTGAAAAAAGTCGAAATTGGGTATATAAATTTTAATATACCCCCCATTCTTATTATACATTTTACAAGAGAAAAGTAAACTGATAAAATTTTAACAAGGACGAGATCGTCCGAAATTTATCAAACTCCGGCAAACGGCCGGTGGTACTGAAAGATGGAGGTACATATTATGGGACGTTTTACTTTACCGCGTGACCTGTATCATGGCAAGGGCTCTTTGGAGGAGCTGAAGAACCTGAAGGGCAAAAAAGCGATGGTCGTCGTGGGCGGCGGCAGCATGAAGCGCTTCGGCTTTTTGGACCGCGTGGAGCAGTATCTGAAAGAGGCCGGCATGGAAGTAGCCCTGTTTGAGAACGTGGAGCCCGATCCTTCCGTGACCACCGTGATGAAGGGCGCCGAGGCCATGCGCGCCTTCCAGCCCGACTGGATCGTGGCCATGGGCGGCGGCAGCCCCATCGACGCCGCCAAAGCCATGTGGGCTTTCTACGAGTACCCGGAAGTGACCTTCGAGCAGCTGTGCGTGCCCTTCGGCTTCCCCGAGCTGCGCCAGAAAGCGCGCTTCTGCGCCATCCCCTCCACCTCCGGCACCGCCACGGAAGTGACGGCTTTCTCTGTGATCACCGACTATGACAAGGGCGTTAAATATCCCTTGGCCGATTTCAACATCACCCCGGACGTGGCCATCGTCGACCCCGAGCTGGCTGAGAAAATGCCTCCGAAGTTGACGGCCCACACCGGTATGGACGCCATGACCCACGCCATCGAGGCCTATGTGTCCACCCTGCACTGCAACTACACCGATCCCCTGGCCTTGCATGCCATCAAGATGATCCACGACGATTTGAAGAAGAGCTACGACGGCGACATGGTCGCCCGCGACCGCATGCATGACGCCCAGTGCCTGGCCGGCATGGCCTTCTCCAACGCGCTGCTGGGCATCGAGCACTCCATGGCCCACAAGACGGGC
>CAJMEU010000148.1 GCA_905212515.1 uncultured Oscillospiraceae bacterium
AGTCCGTGCTGGGCACCGACCTGTCGGAAAAAATGCTGGCCGCGGCCCGGGAAAAGAACGCGCACCCCGTTGTCGAATACCGGCGCGGCGCCATGGAAGACCTTCGCTTTGCCGACGGCTCTTTCGACGTGGTGCTCAGCTCCCTGGCCTTTCATTATGTGCGGGATTTCGACCCCCTGGTGGAAAACATCAGCCGCTGGCTGGCGCCGCAGGGGCATTTCGTGTTCTCGGTGGAACATCCCGTTTTCACCGCCCAGGGCCCGCAGGACTGGTACCGCGGCCCAAACGGCGAATTGCTCCATTTCCCCGTGGACCGCTATTTTTATGAGGGGGAACGGGACGCTGTTTTTCTCGGCGAACATGTGACCAAATATCACCGCACCCTCACCACTTACCTGGAGACCTTGCTGAACCACGGTTTCACCCTGCGCCAGGTGGTGGAGCCCCAGCCGCCGCAGGATATGATGGCGCTGCCGGGCATGGCCGACGAGATGCGCCGGCCCATGATGCTGATCGTCGCGGCACAAAAGGAAGGTTGACCGCCGGAAAGGAAGCAGAAACCATGACGAACTATCAGGTGGAGGAACACACGGGGAAGCTGCTGCCTTGCGAAGGCGCCCCCGGCTGTGGGCTGTGCTGGCTGTCGCCGGAGGAATTCCTGGCCCTGGAGGGCGATCATCCTTACCGGCAGCCCTTGAGCCGCAGCCTCGGGGCCATCCGCTACTGCAAGCTGGATGTGTTTAAAGACTGCCTGCAAGGCACTTTGAAGATCCCCGCAAAAGGCGCGCAGCACACGGGCGCTCTTACCTTCGGCTTTTACATCCACGGCGGGCGTCTCCTGCTGGTGGGCAGCGAGGCCGCCCGGGCCAAACTGCCCGCCCAGCTTCCCCGCAGCCTGCCGGCGCACGCCTCTCCCACCCTGCTGTTCCTGGCGCTGCTGGAGGCCTTTATGGAGGACGACCTTCTGTATCTGCAGGAGATCGAGGGCCGTCTGGCCGGCATTGAGGACAAATTGCTGGAGCGCATGTCCCAGCCCCTGTACCGCGCCATCCTGTCCGAGCGCAAGCGCCTGTCCGCCTTTCACGCCTACTATGAGCAAATGGTGGACCTTGGCGACGAGATGCAGGCCTATCTCACCGGCCTGCAGGCTGCGGAAGAGTGCGCGGCCTGGCAGTTTTACACCCGCCGCACCGAACGCCTGCACAACCATGTGGAGACCCTGCGCGAGGACCTTTTGCAGATACGGGAGCTGTACCAGTCCCAGCTGGACGTGCAGCAGAACAAGGTGATGACGTTCCTCACCGTGGTCACCACCCTGTTTTTGCCCCTGACGCTGATCGCCGGCTGGTACGGCATGAATTTCCCCACCATGGCCGCGTTCCATTGGAAATACGGCTATCTTGCCGTGGTGTGCGTCAGCGTTCTCATCATCGTGGCCGAGCTGATCTATTTTAAAAAGAAAAAGATGCTGTGAATCTGCCGCAGCACGCGAGGTATTATGGAAACCGGACTGACGCTTAAAATCATCGCCCGCATCCGCACGGACTTCCCCACCAAATTCGGCATCCCGCGCCAGAGCGGCCTGGTGGAGGAATTGAAGGGGACCATCCTCTTTGCGCCGGAATATCAAAACCCCGACGCCCTGCGCGGCCTGGAGGAATTTTCCCACCTGTGGCTCATTTGGGAATTTTCCGGGGCCGTGCGGGACACCTGGTCCCCCACCGTGCGCCCGCCGCGCCTGGGGGGCAACACGCGCATGGGCGTGTTCGCCACCCGCTCGCCCTACCGGCCCAACGCGCTGGGCCTGTCCTGCGTGCGGTTGGAGGGCATTGAGCTCCACACGCCCCAGGGCCCGGCGCTGCACGTGGCCGGCGCCGACCTGATGGACAACACCCCCATCTACGACATCAAGCCCTACCTGCCCTACGCAGACAGCCGGCCCGAGGCCTCGGGCGGTTTTGCCGCGCACGTGCAGGCCCGCGCGGTGCGGGTGGTGTTCCCGCCGCAGCTGTTGGGGCAGGTGCCCGCCCCCCAGCGGGCCGCCCTGACGGCCGCCCTGGCCCAGGACCCGCGCCCCTCTTACCAAAACGACCCCCGGCGGGTGTACGGCTTCCGGTTTGCCGATCTGGAAGTCGGCTTCACCGTGGACGGCGAGGTGCTCACCGTGTGCCGCGTCGCGCCCGCCGAACAGGGATAGGCGCCTCTCTTCCATCAATTCACGGCCCTGCGCGTTCCGGGCCCGAAAGGACAGTTATGAAACACAACAGCTCCTCCCACGTCAACGGCTCTTTCAGCTCTGCCGTGGGCTTTGTCATCGCCTGCGTCGGCTCCGCCGTGGGCCTGGGGAACATCTGGATGTTCCCCTACCGCGTGGGCCAGTACGGCGGCGCGGCCTTTCTGCTGCCCTACCTTTTCTTTGTTTTCCTCTTCGGCTGGGTTGGCCTCTCCGCCGAGTTCGGCATCGGCCGCCTGGCGCGCACCGGCACCCTGGGCTCCTACGAATACTGCTTTGACGCGCGCGGCCAAAAAAAGCTGGGCGGCGCGCTGGGATGGATCCCCCTGCTGGGCTCCCTGGGCATCGCCATCGGCTATGCCATCATCCTGGGCTGGGTGCTGCGCTCCCTTTTCGGGGCGGTCACCGGCACGCTGTTCAGCGCCGAGGCCGCCGTCTATTTCCACGGGGCCACCGGCAATTTCGGCAGCGTACCCTGGCATTTCATCATCGTGGCCCTGGTGTGCCTGGTGCTCATCGGCGGCGTCTCCGGCGGCATTGAAAAGATCAGCAAGGTGCTGATGCCCCTTTTCTTCGTGCTGTTTTTGCTGCTGGCTGTGTGGGTGGCCTTCCTGCCCGGCGCGGGCGAGGGTTACCGCTTTCTGCTGGTGCCTCAATGGGAGGCCCTGCTGCGGCCCGACACCTGGATCATGGCCATGGGCCAGGCCTTCTTCTCGCTGTCCATCACCGGTTCGGGCATGATCGTCTACGGCGCCTATCTGGACAAAGGCGCCGACATCCCCAAGGCGTCCGTCCGCACCGCGGTATTCGATACACTGGCCGCCCTGCTGGCCGGGCTGGCCATCATGCCCGCGGTGTTCGCCTACGGCATCGACGCCGCCAGCGGCCCTTCCCTGATGTTCGTCACCCTGCCCACGGTATTCCGGCAAATGCCCCTGGGCCGCCTGTTTGCCGTGCTGTTTTTCCTCTCCGTGGTCTTTGCGGGCATCACCTCCCTCATCAACATGTTCGAGGCCGTCATCGAGAGCTGGCAGCGAAAATTCAGGCTGGGGCGCACGCCCTGCGTGCTGCTGTGCGGGGCCATCACCTTCGCCGTCGGCCTGTTCCTGGAGGCCGAGCCCAAGGTGGGCGCCTGGCTGGATTTTATCACCATCGTGGTCGTGCCCATCGGCGCCGTGCTGGGGGCCGTGTCCATCTATTACGTGCTGGGCTGGCCCAGGATTCGCGCCGAGCTGGAGACCGGCCGCGCAAAAAAACTGCCCCGCGCCTTCGGCGCTGCCGCCCGCTTCCTCTATGTGCCCCTGACGATCCTGGTGCTGGTGCTGGGCTTTGTCAAGGGCGGCATCGGCTGACTTCCTCCCCGCAAAACGCCGCATATCCCCCCTCTTCGCCCGCATAAAATGCGGCAAAGGGGGGATTTTATGATCAAAGTTGGCATCTACGGATATGGGCATCTGGGCCGCGGCGTGGAACTGGCCCTGCGCGGCGCGCCGGACATGGAACCGGCGGCCATCTTCACCCGCCGCCCGCCGGACGAGGTGCGCCCAGTCACGGAAAACCTGCCCGTGCTGAGCGAAAACACCCTGGGCCTGATGGCCCAGCGGCTGGACGTGGTGATCCTGTGCGGGTCCAGCGCCGACGATCTGCCGGTGCAGACGCCCGCCTGCGCCGCGCTGGTGCCTTTCGTGGACAGTTTTGACGACCACAACAAAATACCGCAGCACTACCGGAATGTGGATAAGGCGGCCTGTATCGCCGGCACCGTGGGCATCATCAGCGCCGGGTGGGACCCGGGGCTTTTTTCCCTGGTGCGCGCCATGACCGGCGCGGTGTTCCCCGGGGGCCACACCGCCACCTTCTGGGGGCGGGGCGTCAGCCAGGGCCACTCGGCCGCCATCCGGCGCATCCCCGGCGTGCAGGACGCCCGCCAGTACACGGTGCCCTCGCCCAAGGCCATGGAGGCGGCGCGCCAGGGCGCCCTGCCCGATCTGGACACTCATTGGATGCACACGCGCGAATGCTACGTGGTACCGCAGCCCGGCGCGGACCGCGGCCTGATCGAACGCACCATCCGCGGCATGCCCGACTATTTCGCCGGGTATGAGACCACGGTGCACTTCGTCAGCCAGGAGGAGCTGACGGCCGCCCACCGGGGCCTGGCCCACGCCGGGCGCGTGGTGGCCACCAGCGCCACCGGCCAGCGGGAGGAGCACCGCCACACGGCCGAGTTCAGCCTCACCCTGGGCTCCAACCCCGAATTTACCGGCGCGGTCCTGACGGCCTACGCCCGCGCGGTGGTGCGCCTGTACCGCCGGGGAGAGCGGGGCTGCCGCACGCCGCTGGACATCCCGCCCGCCCTTCTCAGCCCCTTGTCCGCCGGTGAACTGCGTGCAAAACTGCTTTAAAACTTCTTCGTCCCATGTTATAATGCTTGTATCGGGCGGCTGCCCGCCCCCGAAATATCAAAAGAAGATGTTTCGTGTGACAGGAAAGGGGGCCGACGGCGAAAAGTGAAGCAGCTTCCTGCGGAAGGAACAAGCTATGGAAAAACTGGATTATAAAAAAGTGTACAGCGATTTGTACCTGCCGAAAAAGGCCGTCAGTGAGGTGACGGTGCTGGCCATCCCCTTCATCGGGGTGGACGGCCGCGGCCTGCCGGGCAGCGGCGAATTTCAAAGTACGGTCGCCCTGCTGTATTCCTATGCCTTCACCATCAAGATGAGCAAGCTTTCGGGCGACGCGCCGGCGGGGTATTTTGAGTATGTCGTGCCGCCGCTGGAAGGGCTGTACGGCACCGAGGCGCAGCCCTTCAGCTACTTCGACCAGAGCACCTGGGCCTGGACGTTGATGATCCGCCAGCCGGATTTCGTGACGCCCCAGGTGTTCGCCGGCACCCGCGAGGCGCTGCGCAAGAAAAAGCCGGAGCTGGCCGTGGACCAAGCGCGCTTTTTCACCTTTGAAGAGGGCCGCTGCATCCAGATCATGCACATCGGCAGTTATGAAAGCCTGTATGCCTCGGGCGCCAAGCTGGAGGCGTATGCGCGGGAACAGGGCCTCCGCATCGCGGGGCGCCATCACGAGATCAACCTCTCGGACCCACGGCGCACCAGGCCCGAGAAACTCAAAACCGTCCTGCGGGCGCAGGTCACAGCACAATAACCGACAAGCGGGGCGTCCCAACGGGCGCCCCGCCTGATTATTCTTGAAGCCTCCGCGCCCATGTGATACAATAGAGGCAGTGTGAAAACCACAAAGAAAGAGGGCTGCCCGCACGATGAAATATGGATTTATCAAAACAGCCTGCGCCACTCCCGCCCTGCGCGTGGCGGACTGCGCTTACAACGCCCGGCAGATCATCGAGGCCGTGCGCAGCGCCGGCGCCCAGGGGGTGGAGGTGCTGTGCCTGCCCGAGCTGTGCATCACCGGCTACACCTGCGCGGACCTGTTCTTCCAGCCTACCCTGCAGCAGGGCGCGCTGGACGCTTTGGACGAGGTCGCCCGCGGCACGGCCGACGTGCCCGTGCTGTTCTGCGTGGGGCTGCCCCTTGTGCACGGCGGCAAGCTGTACAACTGCGCGGCCGTGGTGCAAAGCGGGCGCGTGTTGGGCGTGGTGCCCAAGACCCACCTGCCCAATTACAATGAATTTTACGAGGCGCGCTGGTTCTCCCCCGCGCCCCCGCAGACGGGCGCCATCGCCCTGCTGGGCGCGGAAGTGCCCTTTGGCGCCCGGCTTTTGTTCTGCTGCGGCCAGGACGATACCTGCAGGGTGGCGGTGGAGCTCTGCGAGGACCTGTGGGCCCCCCTGCCGCCCAGCGTCGGCCACGCCATGGCCGGGGCCACGATCGTGATGAACCCTTCGGCCAGCGACGAGGTGGTGGGCAAGGACGCCTACCGCCGCGCACTGGTGACGGGACAGTCCGCCCGCCTGCTGTGCGCTTACCTGTACGCGGACGCGGGCGAGGGCGAATCCTCCACCGACCTGGTGTTCGCGGGCCACAACCTGATCGCGGAAAACGGCGCCCTCCTTTCTGAGAGCCTGCCTTTTGAGGGCGCCATGGCCATCACGGAGGTGGACACCCAGCGCCTGGCGGCGGAGCGGGCCAAGAACACCTCCTTCAGCGCCGCGCGGGACGAAGGCTACGTGCAGATCCCCTTCACGGTGGGTGCTTCCCTGCACCACTTTGGCCGCGCCGTCTCCCCCATGCCCTTCGTGCCCGCCGACACCGGCGCCCGCGCGGCCCGCTGTGAACAGATCCTGGCCATCCAGGCCCAGGGCCTGGCCAAGCGCATGGGCCATGTCCGCTGCAAAACGGCGGTGCTGGGCATCTCCGGCGGGCTGGACAGCACCCTGGCGCTGCTGGTGGTCACCCGCGCCTTCGCCCTGCTGGACAAGCCCCTGTCCGACATCGTCGCCGTCACCATGCCCTGCTTCGGCACCACCCGGCGCACCAAGTCCAATGCCCAGCGCCTGTGCGAGGCACTGGGCGTCACCCTGCGGGAGGTGGACATCACCGACACCGTGCGCAGCAATTTTGCGGATATCGGCCAGGACGAGCACACCTACGACGTCACCTTTGAAAACACCCAGGCCCGTGTGCGCACGCTGGTGCTGATGAACCTGGCGGGCCGCCTGGGCGGCCTGGTGGTGGGCACGGGCGATCTGTCTGAATTGGCCCTGGGCTGGGCCACCTACAACGGCGACCACATGAGCATGTACGGCGTGAA
>CAJMEU010000149.1 GCA_905212515.1 uncultured Oscillospiraceae bacterium
GGGGCGCGGCCCGGGGGCGCGGGGGGGCGCCACCGGCTGGTCCACTTGGCCGCTCCCCCCCACTTTTTTTGACCCGCTCAAGCCCCGGCCGCACCCGGGGCGCTTTTGTGTTATTGTTCCGCCGCGCTTTGCAGGGGCAGCGTCGCCGCGTTCTCCTCGTCCGGCACCAGGTCCCCCCAGGTGTAATACTGGAACTGTTCAACGCCCTGGGGCTCGCCCTCGATGTCGAAATAATAGTCCAGCGTCACCGCGCCGGTGGCGTGGTCGGTATAGCTGTCCAGAGTCAAACGGTCATTTTCATCCAGCAGGGCGCCGTCCGCCCCGCAGGGGTACACCTCCAGAGACATCGCCGTGTGCGGGCCGTAGGGCAGCAGCTTCACGGTCAGATTCTGGGGGCCCGTGGTGATGCTCTCCACCGTAAAGCCGTACCCGGCGCCCAGCTCCAGCCTGGCCCCTTCCTTGGCGGGGGCCAGCCGCGTTTCCCCTGCGCCGCCCGCATAGGACACGGGCACGAAGGTGATGCCGTTCGCCCCCGGGGCCGGGCTGGTGTACTCCACCTTGGCTGGGCCCCCGGCGGTATAGGAGGCCACCGCCATGGGGTACAGCCAATTGCCCAGGTCGTCTTTCACCGCCACCTCGCTGAGGGACAGCCAGCCCTCCTCCTGTTCGTAATCCGGGAAAAGGCCTTCCTCGCCGCCGGTGCCGGGCACCGCGCGCACATGGTCATCCGCGGACAGAAGGGTGCCCAGCGGCGTCCAGGCGAACAGCTGTAAATCCAGCTTGCCCGCGCCGCCCAGGGTCACCGCGCCGGGCGCCAGCGTTTTGACGGCGTTTTTGGTGGCCGTGGTGTCCACGGCCACGCGCACGGTCCAGTCGCCGTCCACGCCCATCAGGGTCTGGTGGGCGCCGTTTTCGTCCGTCCAGTAACTGGCCAGGATGTCCATGGTGAACGTGTCGGGCAATGCGTCCTCCAGCAGGATGCGGCGGGCGTAGACCAGGGTGTGGTCATCCTCCAGATAGAGATTGCAGGCGTCCCGCAAACTGCCGTCGGCGCCGTACACGGCGCCGTTCACCCGCACCACCGGGAACAGGCCGGCGGCGGCGGCCACATCCCTTTGCGGCAGGCCGTGGGTGTAATATTGGTAGGCCTCTCCCAGGCTGCCGTCCTCGTTCACCGCCTGTGTCCAATTGGCCTGTTCGGCCCGCTCCCGGAGGGAGGCCTCGGTGGTCAGGCGGCCGAAGATGTTGATGAAGTTCTGGTCCACGCTGACGTTCTCCACGGTGAAGGTGATGCCTTTGTCCGTCACCGAGGCGTCCACCGCCGCGTTGTAGGCTTCAAAGGCGGCCTGGATGCTGTCCAGGTTGGTGGGCTGCTGGGGCTTGAAAAAGCGCACCGCCCCCTGTACCATGGGCAGCAGGCCGCCCGTGGCCGCCAGGGCCGCCGTGGCGCCCCCCACGGCCAGCACGGCCGCGGCCACCAGCACCGCAGCCTTGCGCCAGCGCGGGCGCACCGCGCGGGCGGGCTTTGCCTGGGGCATGGCGCCCAGCAGGGCGTAGGCGTCGTTCAGTTTTTGCTGCGCCGCCGCCGGCATGGGGCCGGGGTCCAGCGCCTCGCGCAGGGTATCATCGTCAAACACTCTCATGCTCGTCTCTCCTCTCTTTGCCGGTCTTCTTGCTGATCTTTTTGCCGATCTTTTTGTTCATAGGCCGCCCGGAAGCGCCCCCGCGCCCGGGTCAGGCGCACGCGCACCGCACCCTCGGGCAGGTCCAATATCCGGGCAATCTCCTTCACCGGCGCATCGTTCATGTAAAACAGGGTCAGCACCAGCCGGTCGCTTTGGGCCAGCGCCGCCATGGCGCGGCGAACGTCCAGCGTTTCGTCCCGGTCCTGGGTTCGGCCCTCCTCGTACAGCTTGTCCGACGGCTGCTCCCGCTTTTTGCGGCGCAGGATGTCGCAGCAGTTGTACATCTAAATGAGCGTCAACCAGGGGGTCAGGTATTTATCTTTGCCCAGGCGGGGCAGGTTTTTCCAGGCCTCCAGCGCCGTTTCCTGTAACGCGTCGCGCGCGTCCTCCGGGTTTTTCAGCACCGCCATGGCCGCGCGCCACAGGGACGTTTTGCTGTGCTCCATCAGGGCGACGAAGGCGTCCTGGTCCCCGCGCTGGGCGCGGCGGATCAAATCCTCCAAACCGCTCGCCTCCTCTTTTCTTTGTTTGCCGTTTTTTGCGATCGCACCCATTAGACGGCCCGGGGGCGCGGAAGGTTACACGAAAGGCGCGCCCGCGCAAGAAAAGAGGCGGGCCCTCTCCCCGATGCAGGGGAAGGCCCGCCTGTTCTTTTCGTTCAGATCACCAGCAGCAGCCGCAGCACCAGCAGCAGCACCACGCCTGGCGCGCCCAGCACTACGGCCACGAACGCCGTGGCGTAGTTCAGCGCCAGGGCCACGCCCGTGTAAGTGGCCAGCAGATTCACCGCCCCCAGGGCCGCGGCGCCGCACACCGCCGACCCCAGAGCCTTGGTGAACGGCCGCCTTGCCCGCCGCAGGGCCGCCAGCACGCAGCCGGTGGAAAGCAGCGCCAAAAACAGCGCCAGCGATTGTACCAAGATCATGTTGCTCACCTCTTGTCCATATTTATGCGGACAAGACGTGTGGTATGTCAGGGCGCGGGCACGAAATCCACATGGCCGGAGGAGACGTCCGCCCCCACCAGTTTCACCCGCAGCGCGTCGCCGATTTTGTACGAGCGGCCCGTTTGCAGATCGGCCAGCGCCATGCCGTGGATCAGCGTCATGCGGTGGCCCTCGCCGGCCAGCGCCTCGGCCCGCACCAGGCCCTCCACGGTGTTTTCCAGCTGCACGTAGACGCCGAAGCTTGCCACCGAGGAAATGGCCGCGTCGTACTCCTCGCCCAAATGGGCGGACAGGTACTCGGCCTTGTAGCAGTCCGTGATGTCGCGCTCAGCCGTCATGGCCGCCACCTCCCGGGCCGAGGACTGCGCGCTGGCCTCGGCGGCAAAGGCCGCGTAGCGCTTCGCCAGCTCGGCCTTGCCGGCGCCGTCCAGCCAATCGCTGAGGATGCGGTGGACGGCCAGGTCCGGATAGCGGCGGATGGGCGAGGTGAAATGGGCGTAATCCGCCAGCCCCAGGCCGAAGTGGCCCTTGGGCTGGGGCTCGTAGTCCGCCTTGGCCATGCTGCGCAGCACGGCTGTGTGCACGGCCCGCTCCCACTGGGTGCCGCGGGTGGCGTCCAACAGACGCGACAGCTCCAGCGTGGTGGGCTGCTTTTTTTCAAAGGCATGGGGCACGCCGCAGGCGTCCAGCACGCTTTTCAGGGCGTCCACCCGCTCGGCCGCCGGCACGTCGTGCACGCGGTACACAAAGGGCAGCCCCGCCTTGCGGGCCATAGCGGCCACGCTCTCGTTGGCCAGCAGCATGAACTCCTCGATCATCCGCTCCGCCTTGCCGCGCGCGTTTTTTTGCACGTCCACGCAGCGGCCCTCGCCGTCCAGGATGAGCTTCGCCTCGTCGCTTTCGATATCCATGGCCCCGCGCGCCGCCCGCAGGGCGGCCAGCTTTTCGTACACCTCTTCCAGCAGCGGCAGCTCGGCCGCCACCGGGGCGTATTTCTGTTGCAGCTCCCCGTCCGCCGTGCCGTCCAGCAGGGCGTTCACCTCGCTGTAAACGCCCTTCACGCGGCTGCACAGCACGGTTTTTGCCAGCCGCGCGTCCGTCACGCGGCCCGCGCCGTCCAGCTCCATGATGCACGAAAACGCCAGCCGGTCCTTCCCCTCGTCCAGGCTGCAAATGCCGTTGGACAGGGCCCGGGGCAGCATGGGCACGACGGCGTCGGCGTAATACACCGAGGTGCCGCGCTTGAATGCCTCCTTGTCCAGCTCCGTGCCCGGGCGCACGTAATGGCTGACGTCCGCGATGTGCACGCCCAGGCGGTAGCCGTAGCCGGTGCGCTGCACGCACACGGCGTCGTCGATGTCCTTGGTGTCCGCGCCGTCGATGGTGAAGACGGGCAGCTCCCGCAGATCCTCCCGGCCCGCCAGCTCCCGCTCGGGCACCTTGGCGCCCTCGAATTTTTTCGCCTCGGCCTTCACCTTCAGCGGGAAGTGCCGCTCGATGCCCTGGGCGTACAAAATGGCCTTGGCGCAGTGGCGCGCCAACTCGGCCGTGCCGAAGCGCATGGCGACGCCGGCCCGGTGGTCCTCATGGCGCGCGCCGCGCTCCAAAATTTCCACCGCGGCCTTCTCGCCGGGACGCGCGCCGCCGTCCGCGCCTTTTTTCAGGTACAGCACCGTGTCCGGGCAGTTGTCCGGCCGCAGGGCCAGGCGGCCGTCCTCCTCACACACCGTGCCGATCAGGCGGTCGCAGGTCTCCACCACCGCCGTCACTTCCCCCTCGCGGGTGCCGGCCACCCGGGGCTGCGCGCTGATCTGCACCAGCACCGTGTCTCCGGGCATGGCGCCCAGCAGGAAGCGTCCGGGGATGAACACGTCCTCGCTGCCGTCCGTCGGCTGGGCAAAGCCGAAGGTGCGCCCCAGCTTCACCAGCGTGCATTCTATGGCGTCCTTGGCCTTGGCCGCGGGGGCGTAGCGGCCGCGGCGCTCCACCAATTTGTTTTTTTCGTTCAGCTCCTGCACGGCTTTGGCCACTTTTTTGTCGTTGCCCAGCTTCGCTTTCAGCTCCCGCAGGCTGGCGGGGCGCTTTTCCAGCTCTTTTAAAATTTTCTGTTTGATTCCCATAGCTTTATTGTATCCTCTTCCCTATAAAACAATACCCGCTCTGCCAAAAGGCAGAGCGGGCAAGCACAAGTTTCCTCAGCGCAGGACGTTGAACACGCCCACAACGATGGCCAGCACGAAAAACGCAATGGCGCCGTATTTGGTATAGCGCACCATCACGCTGCTGCCGAAGCGGCCGCGCGTATCTTCCGCCATACCGCCGCCGATCACGCCGGACAGGCCGTTGCCTTTGCTTTCCTGCATCAAAACCAGCGCCGCAATGCCGGCGCTGCACAGAACCAGCAGCACGCCCGCAACAATCTCCAAAACACCCATGGGTATAACCTCCAAACTATAATGCATGAATAAGCATAGCACATAACCTTGAGAATTGCAATGTGCTTTTGCAAAAAAACTTATTTTTTCGCCCGCTCTTTACAGCGAGAGCTGCTCGGCCACGTCCTCCTCGCGCAGGATGGCGCCGGCGGCGGGCAGCGCGCGCACGCGGTAGCGGTGCGGCGCCGTGATCTCCATGCGGCTGGCGCGGCGCACCTCGGTGATGTGCTGGTTCTTTTTCAGGGTGATGATGTTCACGCCCGCGGTGTTTTTCGTCTGTTTCGCCGGCACCTGGGCGGAGTTCACCAGCAGCATGCGCCCGGCGCTGGTGCGGATGGCGATCTCCTCCTCCTCCCGCAAATAGGCCGCGTACACCAGCGGCGCTTTGTCGCTGAAGGCGTTCAGCAGCTTTTTGCGGTTGTTCTTGGTGGCGTAGGCGTCCATGGGCACCTTGGCGCCCTTGCCGTTTTCAAACAGGAAGAACATGTGGCCCTTGTAATCGGTGGTGACGGCCATGTAGACGGGCACTTCCCCATCCTCCATGGACAGGCGCGCGGGGATATAATCCCCCATCAGGCTGGCCTTGCAGTCGGCAAAATCGGCCGCGCGGCACTTGTACACCTGGCAGCGGCTGGTAAAGAACAGCAGCTCCGCGTCGTTCTTCGTCTCCAGCTGCACGATGATCTCGTCGCCCTCCTTGAGCTTCTGCTCGCCGGACATGCGCAGGGACAGCGGCGTGATCTTTTTAAAGTAGCCCTCCCGCGTGAAGAACACGCTGACGGGATAATCCGGGATGGCCTCCTCTTCCTCGTCCTCTGCGCCGTCGGCCACTTCGTACAGGATCTCGCTGCGGCGGGGCCGGCCGTACTTGGCCGCCACCTGGTTCAGCTCGTCGATGATGATGCGCCGCACCTTGGCCGGGCTGGCCAGGATGGCGTTCAGTTCGGCAATGTCCTTTTCCAGCGCCTCGATCTCCTCGGTGCGCTTCAGGATATACTCCCGGTTCAAATGGCGCAGCTTGATCTCGGCCACGTATTCGGCCTGCACCTTGTCGATGCCGAAGCCGATCATCAGGTTGGGCACCACCTCGGCCTCCTCGGCCGTCTCGCGCACGATGCGCACCGCCTTGTCGATGTCCAGCAGGATGGCCTGCAAACCTTTCAGCAGGTGCAGGCGCTTCTGCTTGCCCTCCAGTTCGTGGAAGGTGCGCCGGCGCACGCACTCGGTGCGGAAGGCGCTCCATTCGGTCAAAATCTCCCGCACGCCCATCACCCGGGGCATGCCGGCGATGAGGATGTTGAAATTGCACGAGAAGGAATCCTCCAGCGGCGTCAGGCGGAACAGCTTGGCCATCACCTTGTCCGGGTCCTGGCCGCGCTTGAGGTCGATGGCCAGCTTCAGGCCGTTGAGGTCCGTCTCGTCGCGCATGTCGCTGATCTCTTTCACGCGGCCGGCCTTTACCAGGTCGGCGATCTTGTCCATGATCGCTTCCACCGTGGTGGTGGGCGGGATCTGCGTGATCTCCAGCATGTTGCCCTCGGGGGCGTAATTGTAGCGCGCGCGCACCCGCACGCTGCCGCGGCCGGTGTTGTAAATGCTGTCGATCTCTTTCTCGTCGTAAAGGATATAGCCCCCGCCCACGAAATCCGGCGCGGGCATGGTGGCCTTGATGTCGTGATCCCGGTCTTTCAGCAGGGCGATGGTGGTCTCGCACAATTCGCGCAGGTTGAACGAACAGATGGAGGACGCCATGCCCACGGCGATGCCCAAGGTGTTGTTGGCCAGGATGGTGGGGAACGTGACGGGCAGCAGCGTGGGCTCGGGGGTGGAGGCGTCGTAGTTGGGCACGAAGTCCACGGGGTCGTTGTCGATGTCGCCGCGCAGGTCGGC
>CAJMEU010000150.1 GCA_905212515.1 uncultured Oscillospiraceae bacterium
CAAGATGTGGACTACGAAAGGCCCCTGACGGAAAAGGAGGCCCAGGAATGACCCGTGAACAGATGGAAAAGGTGTGGCCGGGATGCTGCGCATGTGAACAAAAAAGCTGTGCATCTTGCCAGAATCTTGGATGGCGTCCAATTATTTGCGAGCAGTGTGACAGACAAAACAATTGGGCGCCATGGGATTATTGTCCTAACTGCGGCCGTCCCCTCATCCTTAGGACATGGGAGGATTTGAAAAAAAGATTGGAGGAGGCCGACAATGGAAAATGACCTGATAAACCGGGCGGCGGCACTGGAGATACTGCGTCACAATGAGGCAATAGACCGTGCCGAGTACGAAAAATACAAAGGTATTGACACACATACTGCGCTAGAAGCAAACGCCGCAAGGACAGCGCACACGGTAGATATTCTTGCGCTGGAAAAACTGCCCGCCGTTGACGCCGCGCCGGTGGTACATGCTTACTGGATCACATGTGACGACGACCTTAACTATTGGATCAAGTGCAGCAACTGCGGATTTGAGCAGGATATCGATGACGGCGACGAACACCCGCATACTATTACAGATTATTGCTTTTGCCCTGCTTGCGGCGCGAGAATGGACAGAGGCGACGAAACTGCCCAGGCCTAAAAACAGCCGCCCTATTTGGGCGGCGTGGGGAGAGATCACAGGGCGCCTTCCAGCGACCCAAGGCCGAGCTTTTCTTCCAGTGCGCGGATGTCGATGCCCAGCAGCGCGCGAAGCTGGAGCAGGGTAAACCAGTTGGGATTGGATTTGTGTCCTTCCAGCTTCTGCACCCATCGAGAGCTGCAATCAAGCAGCTCGGCCAGCTTTTCCTGGGTTAAGCCCGTGGCCTCGCGGGCATGGTGGAGGGCGTCACCCAGAGTTTCCTTCTGCTTATCGGTCGGTTTCAGTTTGGACATTTTTACTTCCTCCTTTTTGAGAGACATTTAAGTCCCTTTAAAGGAAGGATATCCCAAATAAGTCAAATGCGCGATGACCGCTGCGTTCGTGGTGAAAATTTATACAAAGGATCAGGTGAAAACTTTGACAAAAAGCCAGCTCGAACAACTCCGGGGGCTCCCGGCGGACATCCGGCAACGAGAACGGCAGATTCTGCGCATCGAAAAGGAGCTTGAAAAAGTGCCGAACACCATGGACAGCGTGCAGGGTTCCATGCCGGACCATCCGTACACAGCCCATGCGATCACCATCCGCGGCAGAGACGAGCAGAAAGACCTCGCCTTGCGCGCCCGGCTGCGGCGGCAACGGGTCCTGCTGATTCAACGTCAGCAGATGTTGCTAGCTCTCCAGATAGACGCCATGGAGTTTGTCGAGGCCATTCCGGAAACCTTGGCCCGTGTGGCAATCAGGGGGTATTACATAGAGCGAAAGGCATGGAATGATATCGCTGATGAGGTAAACTGCGAAACGGTTACGGCCGACAGCCTTCGTATGTTGGCTTCTAGGTATCTTCAAAAAAACAATGTATAGCGTTCATTCTGTTCGACATGTTCGGAAAAAGTGTGGTAACATTAAAATTGCGGAAGTGCACAAAGTGCCAGACGCATCCAGGCAACCTTTTCCTTCCTCCTGTCCTCCCGCCCGGTGGAAATCAGGCGGGAGGAACCATTTTTGCGGAGAACATGACGCCAAAGGCGCAAGGGCAGTGCACGGGTCTTGCGTTCCTGGGCAGCTCACTACTGCCCCTCCGCTCCATCTCCCGCCACAGGGAGGCGGCCCAGGCGTGCCGCAAACGTCGTAAAGGCTCCGCTGGGGCCTTTTTATAACACAAAAGCCGAGGATTACTCCCCGGCTTTTTGCTTTACTCGATGTTCAACTGCTGCTTCAGCATTTTTCAGCCTGTGCCCTGCGGTGCGGGCTTTTATTATGACAAAAAAGAGAGGTGGTGACGTGGCGAATGAAAAGAACCTGAAACCCATTAAGAGCAAGAGCAGAGCAAGAGAATTAGGCCAAAAAGGCGGGCAGGCGTTCGCCGCGAACCAGCGCAAGCGCAAGGCGCTGAAGGACAGCATGAACGCGCTGCTGGAGCTGGTGCCGTCCGACACGCGGGATTACAACAGGCTGGTGCGGGCCGGGATACCTCTTGACGATATCGACAACAGCCAGCTGATTGTTCTGGCATTGTTCAACCGGGCCAAGGCGGGCGACGTGGCGGCCATCAAGGAGCTACGCAGCCTGATCGGCGAGGACAACGAGACGGCGGATGTGGGCCAGATGGAGAGCTTAATCAGGGGGCTTTGTGAGCTATGATCTACACGGAAAAGCAGCGCGAGCTGCTGCGCCTTTTTCAATGCGGCGGGCTGCGGCGCATCAATATCCTGCACGGGTCGGTGCGGTCGGGCAAGACGTGGATTTCCCTGGTGCTGTGGGCCTTCTGGGTATTGGCCATGCCGCGGGACGGCAATTACCTGATGGCGGCCAAGACACTGACAGGCCTAAAGCGCAACTGCCTGGACCTACTGGGAGGACTGGTGGGCGAGCGGAACTTTTCCTATTCGCTGGCGCAAAAGCAGGGCCGGTTATTCGGGCGGACCATCTACCTTGAGGGCGTGAACGACGCCCGGGCCGAGAGTAAGATACGCGGCATGACGCTGACAGGCGCCTACTGCGACGAGCTGACCCTGTTTACCGAGGATTTCTTTGCCATGCTGCTTTCCCGTCTTTCTATGCCAGGGGCGAAGCTGTTTGGCACCACCAACCCCGACACGCCGGAACACTGGCTGAAAAAGAACTACATCGACCGGCGGGACGCGCTGGACATGCTGGTAATGGAGTTCCGCATCGAGGACAACACCTTCCTGGACGCGGAATACGTGCGGCAGCTGAAGACCGAGTATGCGGGCGTGTTCTACGAGCGCTTTATCCTGGGCCGGTGGTGTATGCGGATTTTGCCAAGTGGGACGCGGTGACAAACGAAAGCACCGAGGGTATGTCCGGCCGATTTTTTGTATCCATCGACTACGGCACCCGGAACCCGTGCAGCATGGGGCTGTGGTGCGTGGCAAACGGCAGGGCGCTTCGGCTGGACGAAAGCTATTTTGACAGCCGGGCCGAGGGCCGCCAGCGCACGGACGAGGAACACTACGCGGCGCTGGAACGGCTGACAGCGGGCAAGTACATCGACGCGGTGATCGTTGACCCTTCGGCGGCGTCGCTGATTGAGACCATACGCCGGCACGGCAAATACGCGGTGCGGCCGGCCGAAAACGCGGTCGTGCCGGGAATCAACGTGGCGGCGGGGCTTTTGCAGTGCGGGCGCATGAAGATACATGCCCGGTGCAAAGACGCCATACGGGAGTTTGGCCTATATCGGTGGGACGAAAGGAAAACCGAGGACGCGGTAATAAAAGAGCACGACCACGCCATGGATGAGATACGCTATTTTGCGGCGACCATCCTGGCCCACGATTTCAGATGGCTACCTTGGAGGGCAGGCAATGTTTGAGCGGATGATACAATGGATGCGGCAGACCCTGCTGCGCATATTCGGGCAAGGGGACAACGGGCTGGCGGTCAGCCCGACCATGGAGGGGCTGATCGGCCAGTGGGCGAAGCTGTACGAGGGGAGCCACGGAAAAGGGGCCTGCAGTTTGGGCTTGCCGGCCTTTATTGCCGGGGAGTTTGCCCGGCTGGTGGTGCTGGAAAGCCAGATCACCCTGACGGGGGCACGGGGCGCGTGGATGAACGGGCAGCTGGATGCCTTCCGGCGTTCCCTGCGGCCCAATGTGGAATACGCCTGCGCCCTGGGCGGCGCGGTGTTCAAGCCCTATGTATCCGGGGACGGCCTTGCGGTAGACGTGGTGCAGGCGGACAGCTTCTTCCCCACCGCCTTTGACGATACCGGCCGGCTGCTGGGGGCTATCTTTGCCCAGCAGATCACCCGCGGGGGGAAAATTTACACCAGGCTGGAAAGCCACGGCTTTTCCAGCGGAGTGGAGACCATCCGCAACAAGGCTTATGTCAGCACCACCGCCGCCGTGCTGGGCGGCGAGATACCCCTTACACAGGTACCCGAGTGGGAAACCATTGCGTCGGAGCTGTCCATTGGTAATCTGGAACGGCCCCTGTTCGCCTATTTCCGTATCCCCCTGGCCAACAACCGGGACAGGGCCACGCCGCTGGGCGTTTCGGTATTCGCGGGGGCGGTGGACGCGATCCGTCAGGCAGACGAGCAATACGGCCGGCTGCTGTGGGAATATGACGGCGGACAGCTGGCTATTGACGTGGACGAAATGGCGCTGCGCCATGACCCGGACGGGGCGCTGCAGATGGACCAGCGCAGCCAACGGCTGTACCGCCGGGGGCTAAGCATGGGCAACACCCAATTTTACAACGCCTTCGCCCCGGCGCTGCGGGACGCCTCTTACCGGGCGGGACTGAACGAGATACTGCGCAAGGTGGAAGTGCGGAGCAACCTTGCCTTCGGCACCATCAGCGACCCGCAATCTGTGGAAAAGACGGCGACCGAAGTGCGCATGGCCAAGCAGCGCAGTTATGCGGCGGTGGCCGACATCCAGGCGGCGCTGCAATTTGCCCTGGACGATCTGTTCTACGCCATGGACAAATTAGGCCAGGTGTACGGCCTGGGCCCCGCGGGCAGCTGGCAGGCGGCTTATGCCTGGCACGACAGCGTATTGACCGACGAGGAGGCCGTCCGGGCGCTGGACAGGGACGACGCCCTGAACGGCTTTATCCCCAAATGGCGGTACAACATGGACTGGCGGGGCATGACCGAAGAGGAAGCCCGCGCCGCCGTAGAGGAAGCCGGGGCCGGCGGGGATGTGTTTGGGTTTGCCCCTGCGCCCGAGGGGGGTAACGACACTGCGATAGAGGCTGAGACGGGCAAGACGCTGAACGGCGCGCAGACCCAGGCGCTGATCGCCGTGATGGGGCAATACGCAAGCGGCGCTATCACCCTGGGACAGGCCGTGAACATCGTAGCGACGGCCATTGGCGTGACGAAAGAGGAGGCGAAAGAAATCATTGAGGGAGCGTTGTAAATGCTGACGCCGGAGTACCTGGACACCCTGCCCGACGCGCTGGTGGAGCTGTGGCGCACGGTGGAGGACGATATTTTGCGGGATGTTGCCCGGCGCATCGGCAAGGCCGGCGAGCTGACGGACACAGCCCGGTGGCAGCTGTACCGGCTGGAACAGGCCGGGCTTTTGCGCCGGGACATCGTGAAGCTGCTGGCGCGCTACGCGGGGAAAAGTGAAGAGGAAATGCGGCGCATATTGCAGCAGGCGGGCACGCAGGCTTTGGCGTCGGATGACGCGATATATAGGGCCGCCGGCCTGGCGCCGGGGAGTATTAACCGGGACAAGGCTCTTGTGAACCTGCTGAACGCCGGATATAAGCAGACGTCGGGACTGTGGCGCAACCTGACGGCCACGACCGCCGCCACGGTAACGGGCCAGTTCGAGGCGGCGCTGGACCGGGCCTGGCTGCAGGTGAGCAGCGGGGCCTTTGATTACAAGACGGCCGTGAAGCGCGCGGTGGACGGGCTGGCAAAGGACATGAAGTATATCACCTACCCCACTGGCCATAAAGACACCCTGGAGGTGGCGGTGCGCCGGGCCGTGCTGACGGGCGTGAGCCAGACGTCGGCAAAGCTGCAGCTGGCACGGGCCGACGAGATGGGCTGTGAATTTGTGGAGGTGACGGCCCACGCGGGCGCGCGGCCCAGCCATGCCGAATGGCAGGGCAAGGTATTCCACCGGGGCGGGGCCGTGACGCGGGACGGGGTGCGGTACGAGGACTTTGAACGGGCTACGGGCTACGGCACCGGGCCGGGGCTGGGCGGCTGGAACTGCCGGCACAGCTTTTACCCCTTCTGGCCGGGACTTTCGAAGCCGAACTACACGCCCGGGGCGCTGGAAGCCCTGAACGCCAAAGACGTAGAGTACAATGGCAAACTATACAGCCGGTACGAGATCAGCCAGATGCAGCGCGAGCTGGAGCGCAAGGTGCGCACGGCCAAGCGCCAATACCTGGCCGAGAGCGAGGCCGGGCTGGATGCCACGGCCGCCGCCGCCAAACTCAAGACCGCACGCGGGCGGCTCAAAGCCTTTGTGCGGGACACCGGCGGGGCGATGGATTCGGCGCGGGTGAGCGTGAGCGGGTTTGGCAGGAGTGAGGCGGCAAAGGCGGGGGCACTTGCAAGAAGCCTGGAAAACACGTATAATCAAAGAAAAGAAGTTGTGCGTGCAGCCATCCGCGCAGAAACCACGCCAAAAGCCTTGAATCGAGGCAACCAGATGAAGCATATCCGGGAGGATGGCCGTGATATTGGAAACCGAAGCTACTTATACGGAACGCTGGAAGACGCACAAAAGCTGGTAGACCAGTACAGCGGCACTGGAGAAATGAAGCTGGACGGCAAAGGCAACTGGACGCACAAGGAAATTGTTACGGCAGAGCATCTGATTGGAATGGTTGTAGACCCGGACACCGGAGAAAGCACACCGACACATCGCTTTGCTATTCATTACGGCAAACGTGGCACCCATATTGTACCCGCAAAGGAGGTTAAGAAAAAAAGACGCTCAAGGAAGCCCATGGAAACGAGGTCCGCATCACACTGAAAGACGGGCAAGTATTCAGTGGCTTAGCTTATGACTACACATCTGCCCTGGACAACGAGCCAGATCCCGAGAGCATCTCAGTCGGCCACTATGAGCTTTTTGCCCCTGAAATCGAACGCATTGAACTACTTTAACTGAACCACCACCTTCGGGGCGGTGGTTTTTTCATGCAATAACGCAAGGCTCACGGCTTCGGCTGCGGGCCTTTTGTTATACAAAATTGCCCCTGCCTGCCGGGCTTTAAATGCAGGATAGGCCGCGCGCGGAGTG
>CAJMEU010000151.1 GCA_905212515.1 uncultured Oscillospiraceae bacterium
GGAATCGAACCCACACGACCAGCTTGGAAGGCTGGAGTTCTACCACTAAACTACAGCTGCACAGATACCGGGAAGAGCTTATTTATTATAGCTGATTCCCGGGATACTGTCAAGCCGGACACGCCGGGCCTTTTATCTTCCATGCCTCGGCAAAATGTTCTGGCAGGCAGCCGCATCACCAACGGGTAATTGGGCCTTTATAATCAAAAACCACCAGGCCGCACTCTTTGCAAATAAATCCGCTGAAATCAGTTGCCGTGAAGGCTTTTTGGGCAATCATGATATCTTCCGGATCCTTGGGATTCAAAGACAATTTATGACGTTTTTTATTAAAAGCGAGCAAATTTCCCGCCTGCAAAAAGCCTTCCTGCATTTCTTTTCCACACTTCGGGCAGTTCATAAAAACACCTCATCAAATTTGATGGAATCAGCCGCGGCGCCGCGGGCCGCTTTTTAAATCCTGCCAAGAAACAGCTCGTTCTGTTTTGGCTCGGTGCAGGCCTTTTTCAGCATTTGCTGCGCACCGAGGCGCAGGGCCGGGTTCAGCCCACGTGCTTTTTGCGGACACACAGCGACGCATCGCATACAGGAAATGCACCGCCCGCCGTCGGTTCGGGCAGGGTCCTGGGCCGGGATGGCCCCCACGGGGCAGGACGATGCGCAGACGCCGCACCGGTTGCAGCCGCGGCCGGCCTTGGGGTTCATGGGCAAGGTGGCAGGGGCCTTTTCCGGCACCTTGCCCGGCACGGCCACCTCCGGCAGCGCCCCGCCGTCAGCCAGTGCCGCGGCGATCTGCCGGCCGAAAGCCGCCAGCTGTGCCAGATCCCGCTTATCGGGCCTGCCTGCCCCGTACTCCCGAATGATGGAATGCTCCGTCACTGCGGCAACGGCCGCCACCGGCCGGAAACCAGAGGCTTTGGCAGCCTCCCGCAGTTCCATCAGGGTATCGTTATAGGCGCGGTTGCCGTAGGCCACCGCCAGAACGGCCGGCGCATTGTTGCCTCGCACGGCCCGCAGACGTTCCAGTGCCGCGGCGGGTACGCGGCCGCCGAAGGAGGGCACCGCAAGCACACATACATCGCCGGGCGCGATCGGGAACGCGCCGAAATCGACATCCCGACGCGTCAGATCGAGCGCTTTTCCGGACTCTCCCAGGGTTTTCGCCAGCGCGTCGGCCACCTTTTGGGTACCGCCTGTGGGGCTGAAGCAAAGCACATGTACCTTCATTGTTCCCTTCCTTTCTCTCCGGACAAGGCGCCCGCTGCGGCGGGCTGTCTGCAAAAAGGCCGCCGGTGGGGATACCGGCGGCCACAAGTCACACTTTTAGCGCGATCTGTCCCTGCTGTGCGTCCACGGTCACGGCTGCCAGCCGCTCGCCCGCGATCATTTTTTCCGCAAGCGGGTCCTCTACCTCTTTGCGGATGACACGGCGCAGGTCCCGGGCGCCGAACTTGCCGCCCTCGGCCTTTTGGCACAGCGCCCCCAGGGCCTCGTCTGTCCAGGACAGGCCAATGCCTTTGGCTGCCAGGGGCTGGCGGTATTCGTCCAGCATCAGGGCGGCGATCTTTTTCAGGTCCTCGCCGTCCAGCGGGCGGAAGGTGATCACCTCGTCCACGCGGGAGAGGAACTCCGGCCGCAGGAACTCCCGCAGGGCCTTGAGCGTCTTACTGCGGCTCATCTCCTCGGTGGTCTTGGCAAAGCCCGTCTCCCCCACGCGGTCGGACGAGCCGGCGTTGGACGTCATACAGATGACCGTATTTTCAAAGTTGACCGTACGGCCCTGGGCGTCGTTGATCTTGCCTTCGTCCAGGATCTGCAGCAGGATGTTCATCACATCTGGGTGGGCCTTCTCGATCTCGTCGAACAGCACCACGCTGTAGGGCTTGCGGCGCACCTTTTCCGTGAGCTGGCCAGCCGCGGCATAGCCCACATAGCCCGGAGGCGAACCGATCAGCCGGCTGACCGTGTGCTTCTCCATAAATTCGGACATATCCAGGCGGATCAGCGGGTCCACCGTGTCGAAGAGCTGCATGGCCAGCTGTTTGACCAGCTCGGTTTTGCCCACGCCCGTGGGGCCTACGAAGATGAAACTGGCCGGGCGGCGGCGGGCCGAGATATCGGCACGGCTGCGCTTGACGGCCTGGGCCACCAGATGCACGGCCTCGCTTTGGCCGATGATCTTTTCATTCAGCGCCTGTTCCAGATGGGCCAGCTTGGTGTATTCGGTCTCCTTCACCTTGGCCGCGGGGATGCCGGTCCACAGTTCGATGACCTTGGCCACATCCTCCATGCCCACCTCGATCTGCTGCACCTGCCCGCGCAGGGCCGGCAGGGGCTTTTCGGCCTGCTCCAGCTCATATTTCAGCCGGGCCATGGCGTCGTAGTCCGGGCCGTCCTTGGCGGCCTCGGCCTCCTCCAGCTGCTCTTGCAGGGCCTGGACGGCCTTTTCCGCCTGCACCCAGTCGGTGATCTCCGGGTGGGCCAGGCTGCAGCAGGCGCAGGCCTCGTCCAGCAAGTCGATGGCCTTGTCGGGCAGGAAACGGTCGGTGATATAGCGCTCGCTGAGGGTGACCACGCTGCGCACGATGGCATCGGGCACCTTGACGTGGTGATGGGCCTCGTAATAGCGCTTGATGCCCGCCAGCACGGACACGGTGTCGTCAATGGAGGGCTCCTCCACCTTGACGGGCTGGAAGCGGCGCTCCAGCGCCTGGTCCTTCTCGATGTACTTGCGGTACTCGCCGAAGGTGGTGGCGCCGATCACCTGGATCTCGCCCCGGGACAGGGCGGGCTTGAGGATATTGGCCGCGTTCATGGCGCCCTCGGAATCGCCGGCGCCGGTGATGTTGTGGATTTCGTCGATGAACAGGATGACGTTGCCGGCCGCCTTCACCTCGCCGATGAGGCCCTTGACGCGGCTTTCGAACTGGCCGCGAAACTGGGTGCCGGCTACCAGGCTGGTCAGATCCAGCAGATAAATTTCCTTGTCCTTCAAACCCGCGGGCACGTCCCCGGCGGCGATGCGCAGGGCGATGCCCTCGGCGATGGCCGTTTTGCCCACGCCGGCCTCGCCGATGAGGCAGGGGTTGTTCTTCTGCCGGCGGGAGAGGATCTGGATGGTGCGGTAGATCTCCCTGTCGCGGCCGATGATGTTGTCCAGCTTACCCGCATGGGCTTTTGCTGTTAAATTTTCACAGTAATTGTCCAGAAATTTGCGCTTTTTGCCCTTTTCCTTGGCCTTAGGGTCTTTTTTCTGGGCTTCCTCGGCGCCTGCGGACTGCTGCCGGCCGCCGCCGAAGATGCCGAAAGGAAAGGTGCCCGCGCCGCCGGGCGTGAAGTCCTCGTCACCGTCCGGGGCATCCGGGGCGTCATCCGAACCGTCCGCCTCTTCCCCGGCATCGTCGCCTTCGGGCAGCATACCCAGCCCCCGCATCATCTCGGACGGGTCAAAATTGCCCCCCTCCATCATGCCGGCGAACTGGTCTTCCATGGCGTCCAGCTGGTCGTCGGTAATGCCGAACTGCTTCATCAAGTCGTCCACCGGTTTGATGCCCAACTCCCGGGCACAGCGCAGGCAATAGCCGCCCGCGCCGTTCTGGGTGCCGTCCATTTTCTGGACGAACACGATGGCCGGCCGTTTTTTACATCTAATACAAAGCATTTTCTGCATGAGGTTTCCTTTCCGGGCACCGCGCGCCCATCAGCCCACAAACGGATTGTAGGCTGAGAAGAATGTGTAGAGATAACTGCCCGAGAGGGCTTGTTCATTGAAGAAGGGCAGGCCGCCGCCGGTGATGACCACCACGGCCCAGACCAGGCACAGGATCAGCAGCACGTTGATGACACCCGCCACCAGGCCCACCAGAACGCCCAGGCTTTTGTTGACACCACCCACCAGTGGGATGCGGTTCACGTTGGTGAGGATGGTGACGAGCAAACTGAGCACCAGCTTGCACAGCGCGAAGGTGGCAAAAAACACCACCACTGTGATGAGGGGCACCACCAGAGGCGCCACGATATTTTCCACCACCTGCCGGGCAATGTCCGGCGTACCGGAGGTGACGATGTGCTGCAGCGATTCCGTCAAGCTCTGCATCATTTGCGCGGGCATGATGCCCTCGAAATTCTGCAGCACAGCCATCAGGGACGCGCCGCCCTGCTGCTGGATGGTGTCGGTGAACTGATCGATCAGGCCGGATTTGAAAAAGTTTTCAAACACTGTGGGCGACACTTTGCCCGAGACGAGCCAGGCCAGGATCAGCGCGGCCAGATTGCCCACCAAATCCAGCAGGCCGGCCAAAAAGCCCCGGCGCATGTAGTGCACCACGGTGAGGATCACCACCACCGCCAGCACCACGTCTAAGATCAATGCGGGTGAAAAAGACATTTTTGTTTCCTCTCTTTAAAAAAGTCTATGCTGCGGGCGACGTGCTGGCCGGTTCCTCCGCCATTGCCGCGGGCGGGGCGCTTGAGGAAGCTTTTTGTGCGCCCGGCTGGGCCAGTTCCTGCACGCTGCCGTCCATCAGCAGCAGGGGCTTTTTCGCCGCCACCACCGCCAATGTCTTGCCTGAAACCGCCGCTTCGTCCAGCAGCTCCCCTGCCAAACTGTAGCACAGCGCACCGTTGGCCGTCAAAACGTAGGCGCCCGTGCGGGTGGCCGCCAGCCCTTTGGCCACCCGGCCCACCTGGGCCCGGCCCACCTGGCTGAGGTTCGCCGTCTCCAGCACCAGCAGGCGCGTTTGGCTGCTGTGAATGCCGTCGCCAAACAGCAGCACCAGGTCGTTTCCGCCGTCGCTCAGATCGGCGCTTTGCAGCTCGTGTCCGCCGTAATCATAACGCGCCATCTCGCTGCCGTCGGCCGCATTGTACAGCACGCAGGCCGTGTCGTACACCACCAGCACCAATTTGTTGGTGGGATAAAAAATCTTCAGCGGCAGGCCTTCGGCATTGTGGATCACGGCCGTGGCTTCGGCCGGGGCGTCCGGATCGGTGGTGAAGAGATACACCGTACCGCCCAGGGCGCCCCCTTCCCCGGCCACGCAGCCCACGGCAAACTGCCGATTGTCCGCCGCGAAGGCCATGGCTGTGGGCTTCTCGCTGCTTTGGAAGGAGAAGATGTTTTCAAACATGGGGTCGTAGACATTCAGCGCGCTTTTGGTGAACACCGCAAGGGTTCCGTTAGGGCTCATCGCGCACAGCTCGATGGCCTCCTGGAACGTGTGCTGAAACAGGTTTTTCGAGCGGCTTTCCACCAGCAGCTCAGTGCCCGAGCGGTTGTAGATGCACACGCGGGTGTTGCCCACCGCCACGCTGGGGCGGGAATAGGTGTGCTGCACCCGCCGAACCTCGTTGCCGTTTGCCGCCACGATGGCCACGTCCTTGTCCCCCACGGCCACAAAGCCGCCGGCAAAAGGCTTGGCGGTGACAAAGCCGGACAGGCTGAAACCTGTGGGGAAACCCGGGCCGGGCGTCAGGGCGATGGAAACAGAGTCGTACACATCCCCCAATAGGGACAGCGAGGCGCCGTACAGGCCTGTAAAATAGGCCAGCACGCCGGCCAGCGCCAATACGCACAGCGCCGCGATGCGGATGCGGCGGGCACGGCGGCGGGCGCGGATGCGCTCGATACGCGAACTGGCCGCCGGCTTTTTCTGCGTGCCGAACAGCGTGGCCTGCGCCTCGTCCTCTTGGGGGCCCACGGCGCCGCCGCCCGGTTTCTTCGGTTGTGGAGTCATCAGCTCCATAGGCAATTTCTCCTGTTGCGTGCCGTGCCCTGCGGTTTTGATAAAACAGCAGGCAGGCCATTTTTATGCGCGCACAACGCGCGTTAGTAGTTCACGCGATATAAAAACAGCCCCTTCGCCGGTGCAGTGTCGCCGGCGCGGGCGCGGGTCTTGCTTTCGATCACTGCCGGCAGTTCCTCCGGGGACATGCGGCCCGCCCCCACCTCCACCATGGTGCCCACCAAAATACGCACCATGTTGTACAGGTAGCCGTCCGCGCAGATATGGAACCGGATATCCTCGCCCCGGCGCTCCACACGAAAAAAATGCACCGTGCGCACCGTGTCCTCGATGTCGCTGCCCACGCTCATGAAGGCGGCAAAATCGTGGGTGCCCTCCACATAGCGGGCCGCCCGCGCCATCGCCTCTTCGTCCAGGGGGGCGGCGAGGCGCCAGCAGAAGGAGCTTTGGAAGGGGTCGTCCACCGGGCTGTTGTGCAGGCGGTAGACGTATTCCTTGCTGACGGCGTCATACCGGGCGTGGAAGCCTTCCGGCACCTGCCGGGCCGCTTTGCAGCGCACATCCGGCGGCAGGTAACGATTGACGGCCAGGGGCAGCTTGTAAGGGTCGATGGGTTTTGGCTGGGTATAGCTGACACAATAAGCCACCGCGTGCACGCCCGCGTCCGTGCGCGAGCAGCCTTTCACCGGCGGCCGTGTGCCGTACAATTGCTCCAAGGCGTTTTGCAGCACTTCGCACACCGCAAGGGCATTTTTCTGCACCTGGAAACCATGGTAGCGCGTGCCGTCAAAGGCCAGGGTGATGAGCACATGCATGGCGCTCACCACAAAGCAGGCAGCCAGTTGCTGGCGCCGATGAGCACAAGCACCGCCGTGCACACGCCTGCCAGCACCCAGTCGCGCCCGGTCATGTGCAGCTGGCGCAGCCGGGTGCGCCCCTCGCCGCCGTGGTAGCAGCGGCACTCCATCGCCATGGCCAACTCGTCGGCGCGGCGGAAGGCGGAGATGAACAGGGGGATCAGCACCGGGATCAGCGCTTTCACCCGCTGGGTCAGCGTGCCGGAATCAAGCTGGGCGCCGCGGGCCTTCTGGGCGTTCATGATCTTGTCGGTCTCCTCGATGAGGGTTGGAATGAACCGCA
>CAJMEU010000152.1 GCA_905212515.1 uncultured Oscillospiraceae bacterium
AATTGCGCACGGCCCCCACGTAGTTGCCCAGGGACAATGTACCGGTCCCCTGGCTCCCGCTGAATACCTTAATCATTCTTTCCTCCATTGCATACGCCTCTCTTGCTTCCTGAAATCGGGGAAAATCGCCCCAAAATCCCAGTTTGTGCTTATTATATCATCTTTTGCCTCCCCGCGCAATTCACAAAGGAAAATCTGCGCATTTTCTTTTTATTCTCCCCGCGGCGCTTTTTGGGGGGCGCTTCCGCCGGCCGCGGGCCCTGTTTTGTCGGATCCTGTCAATTTCAAGTTTACCTCCATTCCCAACGCCTGTCAAAGGAACACAGGAAATTTTTCACTGGGAATATTTTCCTCATTGGACGAAGAATCATCCATTTTTTAACACCTCATCCACAAACAGACAAAAATTACCGGAACGGCCGGCTATACTTGGGGGGAACCTACCAACTTATGCGCCCGGGCGCCTGCCTATGCGCAGATGGGTAATCCAGCGGCACCCTCATGTCTATCGAGCTACCCGAATGGGGGGCGCGGCGCATCGCGGGCCGGCGCGGGGCCCTGCCCGGCGGCCGGCAGACGGCTGACGCGGCGCTGCGCCTGGGCAAAAAGGCCCTGGCGTACTGGCGCTGGCCCGCGGCGGCGGGCGCGGCTTTCCTGGCCGCGGGGGCGCCGCTGTTCGGCGGCATGTTCCCCCTGGGGCTGTGCCTGGCCGCCAGCGTGGGCGCGCCCTACGCCCTGTGCGCGGCCGCCGGCGCGGCCGCGGGCTACGCGCTGGCCCTGCCCACGGTACAGGGGGCAGCCTATCTGGCGGCCGTCAGCGCCGTGGCGCTGCTGCGCCTGCTGGCGGGCGCGCGGCGCTGGCAGGATACGCCCCTGGCCCCGGCGGCGGCCGGCGCCCTGTGCTTCTGCCTGGTGCGCGCGGGCCTGCAGATGGCCGCCGGCGCGGGGCTGCAGGGCATCCTCTCCGCCGCGTCGGAGGCGCTGCTCATCCTGGGCATGAGCTATCTGCTCACCTCCTGCTTCTCCTGCCCGGCCCGCAGCTTCGAGCAGGCGGACAGCGAACAGCGCGCCGCCCAGGTGTTCGCCCTGATGGCCGCGCTGGCCGTGCTGGCGCCCTTCGAACCGGCCGGGCTGTCCCTGGCGCAGATCGCCGCGGGCACGGCCGTGCTGGCGGCCGCCTACCGCCGGGGCGTGTCCGGCGCCTGCGTGGCCGGGGCCGCCTCCCTCACGGCGCTGTGCGCGGCCGACGCCGCGGCCGCGCCGGCCGGCGTGGCCCTGGTGGCCGGCGCGCTGGCCGCGGGCCTGTTTTTTGGCGAGAGCCGCCTTCTGACGGCCGGCGTGTTCTGCGGCGCGGGCTTTTTGGGCGTGCTGTGCGCCGGCGACGCCGGCCCCGGCCTGGTGCTGGCGGGGCAGCTGGTGCTCAGCGGCGCGCTGTTCTGCCTGGCGCCCGTGAAATGGGTGGAACTGCTGCCCGCCGAGACCGCGGCCTCCCTGCCCGCGGCCGAGGGCGGCCTGGGGCCCCAGCTGCGGGCCCTCAGCCGCGCGCTGGCCGGCGTGGGCGAAACGGTCAAGGCCGTGTGCGCCGCCTTTGCCCGCCAGGGCGCGGCCGAGCCGCCCCTCTCCGACGCGGTGGCCGACCGCTGCTGCCGCAAATGCCGCCAGCGCAACGTGTGCTGGGTCGAGCATGGGTATGACGTGTACGACGCCTTCGGCAAGCTGGCCGGCACCCTGGAGGAAGGGGGCTGGGCCCAGGCCGAAACGCTGCCCGACGCCCTCAAACGCCTGTGCATCCAGCCGGTGACGCTGGCCGGCGCCGTCAACTCCATCGCCTCGTCCCGCGCCCAGCGCCGCGGCGCTTACGACCGGGAGGTGCAGACCCGCACCGCCCTGTGCGAACAGTACGGCGCCTTGGCCGCGGCCCTGGCGGACCTGGCCCGCCAGGCGGAAAAAACCGTGCGCGTGGACCAGCACCGCGCCCGCCGCATCCGCCAGATGCTGCGGGAGGTGGGCCTGGAGCCGCTGGATACCTCCGCCTCCCTGGACGCCCGCGGCCGCCTCAGCCTGTGGGCCACGTTGGCGCCCATCACCTTCACCGACGAGGAGCTGGAGGGCCTCACCGCCGAGGCCGGCGCCCTGTGCCACCGCCGCCTGGGCCGCTGCCAGGTCAGCGGCGAGGGCGTCACCTGCCTGTCCTGGCGGGAAGCGCCCCAATACGCCGTGCGCTTCGGCGTGTACGGCGTGCCCGCCGGCGGGGATGTGTCCGCGGACGCGGCCCGCACCGACGAAAGCCAGGCCGGCTGCGCCTGCGCCGTGCTGTGCGACGGCATGGGCACGGGCAAGGCCGCCGCCGTGGACGGGGCCATGGCCGCCCAGCTTTCCACCGAACTGCTGCGCGCCGGGTTCGGCCCCGAGGAGACGGCCCGCCTGGTGAACGTGGCCCTGGCCCTGAAGGGCGGCGAGGAATCGGCCACCACGCTGGACATGCTGCGGGTGGACCCCTACACCGGCGAGGCCGAGCTATACAAGGCCGGCGCGGCGCCCAGCTTCCTCCTGCACGGCGGCGCCGCCGACGCCTACCTGGCCGACAGCGTGCCCGTGGGCATCCTGGGCGGCGTCATCGGTCGCAAAACTTCGCTGGAGCTGCAGCCCGGCGACACGGCCGTGCTGGTGACGGACGGCGCCCTCAGCCTGGGCCTGCAGGCCCTGACCGACCTGCTGGCCGCACACAGCGCCGATGAGCCGGAGGACCTGGCCCGCGCCGTGGCCCTGGCCGCCCGGGAGGCCGCTGAAAGGCCCGACGACATCACCGTGCTGGCCGTCCGCCTGGAAGAAGCCCGCTGAAACTGCAAAAACAGGCGTTTATGACGCCCTTTCCTGCCAAAAAACCGCTTCCCGGCCAAAAACAGGCTTTGGGAAGCGGTTTTTTGCGTTGAAAACACGATTTTCTCACTTGTTTTTAAATAGAAAAAGCAAAAAAATCCGTGTTGCCATGGCAACACTTTTTCAGGGCCGGCGGTCCACCGGGCTGGAGAGGATGATCTGGCTGGAGGTCTGGCCCCATTTCTGGAAGCGGTTGATGATATGCTCCAACTGGGCCACGCCCTCGTCGCACACCACGCGCACAATGAAGCTGTGGCTGCCCGTGACGTGGAAGCACTGGCACACGGCCGGCGAGGACTGCACCAGGGCCAAAAAGCCCTCCTGCTGGCCCGGCGTGACGGAAACGCTGATGAGCGAATCGATGGTGGCGGCGCTTTTTCTGCGGGCCACGCGCACCGTGTACCCCTCGATGACGCCCTCCCGCTCCATGCGGCGGATGCGCTCGCCCACGGCCGGGCCGGTGAGGGCCACGCGGGCCGCGATGTCCTTGGCGGTCATGCGGGCGTTGCCGCGCAGCAGGCCCAAAATCTTCTCGTCCAGTTCGTCCATCCCGTCTTTCCCCCAACTACAAAGTTTTACTTTAATTAAGCGGTTTTTGAATCACTTTTTCTTTTTATAATAAATATTTAACATTTTTTATCATTTATTTTATTATATAAAGTTTCGCCCCGTTTGTAAACGCAAAATCAAAAGTTTTTTATCTTGTTTTGTTTTGACATATTAAGCGAAATGAGTATAATGAAAACTGTCAAAAAGATACAACACTTTAATTATACTTTCCCACCCCTCTATGCAAAAAGAGCTGCCGACGGCAGCTCTTTTTGCTTTTCCGGGCGTCATGGAAAAGGGCGGGCACACCGGTTGACCCCGGCGCGCCCGCCCCTTTTGTTTTGGCTTTATCGGATACCGTAATTTGTTTTGATACGGGCGAATTCCGCGCTGTCGGCAAAGCCGTGGAACACTTCTTCGCGGCTGTGGCCGGCCTGCAAATATTCCGTCCAGAAAGCGACGCCGGTGGCTTCCCCTTCCCGGTCCATGAACAGCCGGTAGAGCGTCTTGACAAAGTCCTCGTCCGAGAGGTTCTTATTGTTCATCTCTTTGCTGAACACAAAACCGGACGTGCAAGCTGTCGCGTCCACGGTGCCGTCCTGGAGCCAGCGCACCCAATCGGCGTGGCCCGCCTTATCCGGGTCGCGGGAGAGGGCCACGCGGTAGCAGCGCGTCACGAAACCTTCCAGCCCCTCGGTGGGCCAGGGGTCAACGGGCTGCGGCGGCGTGGGCACGTCGGGCGTTTTCACCGTTACAGTGCAAACCGCCTCATGGCCGTACCAGCTTTTGGCGGTGACGGTCGCCGTGCCGTCGGCCATGGCCGTCACCAGGCCGCTGTCGGACACCGTGGCCACGGCTTCGTCCGAAGAGGTCCAGAAAATATATTTGTAGGTGGCGGCGGCGGGTGTCAGGGTGGCTTTCAGCTTGGCCGTCCCACCCGGCTCCAGCGGCAGGGACGCTTTGTCCAGGGTAAGCCCTGTGTCCGGCACCGTGGATGTCTGCGCTTTCCACACCGCGTACAGCGTGACGATGCCGGCATCGCCCAATCCTTTGGCCTTGTCCGCATAGAATGTGCCTGTGCCGTCCGCCGCTGTGTTCCAGCCGGAAAAGGCATAGCCATCCCTGGTAAAAGCGTTTTCTGCCAAAGGCGTTTCACCGTCCCCTTTGGCGATCACCTGCCTATCCATAACGCCCACGCCGCCGTTGGCATCAAACGTGACGGCGCTGGCCCATCTGGCGTAAAGCGTGTGGGGTTGCATCTCTGTCACCTGTGTCTCCGCCGTGATCTCGCTTCCACCCACTTGTTCCGTATACCACCTGACGACAAAGCCTGTCTCTTTTCCGGGAAGCTCGCCGTATTTGGCTGGAATTGATTCAAGGCCCTTTGCCACCGTACCGGGTATGATTTCACCGTTTCCGTAATCAAAAGCAACCTCGACTACATCACTCAGATAAACGCCCGACTTTGTATCATCCGTTGATTGAAAAACCTTTTTGCCTGTCAACCCCACACCCGTGAACTCGATTTTATCCAGATCATAACCGATGGGGGCTTCCGCCACAAGATAGATTGTTGTGGGCGTTTTGTCCACGCGGTATAAAAGCCTGTTCGCGTCATTGGTCTGTATGCTTACACTGAAAGCAGTGCCGTAATCCTTTACCACGCGATTATCGGACAAGGCATCTTGAAGATCGATTTTCCCCTTCATATGCAAGGAGGCGTCGCCGATACAGTAGATACCAAAATTCCCATTGTCCCGTACGACCCCTTCTTCCAGAACAAGCAAGGCCGCCCAATTGGTCGCCGCGCCATAACCTGTATTGCCGCTGATTTCCGTTCCCTGCAGACAGATGGAGGATCGGCTGGCAAACGTATCTCCGATTGCATTGATGGCTGCACAGGCCTGATTATCGCATATGCTTCCTCCCCGAAAGTTCCCTGTGCTTTTATTTTTACGGATATAAACAACCGTCCCGTATGTTGCATCAGTCAATGTATTTTCGGCAATCTTGCCTTCTTCCAGGGTGAATGTGCTGCCTTGGCGGACAGAAATCGCCATAAAATAGGCGGTGTTTTTGCTGATTTCCCCTCCGCGCATGGTCAGGAACGCGGCAGGGCCGTCGGTTACGATACAGCCGCTCCACTCTTTTAATTCCTCACAGCTGGAAACCGTATCGGTGATGGTTCCCGCAAGTTCCGCGGTGCCCGTGTTGTAGATTGCCGTTACATAGCCGCGCATATTTTCGATCGCGCTGTTTTCTTTCATGAAAAGGCTGCCGCTGTTTTGAATGCCTGCAGTCTGGCTGGGGTCTGGGCTTGTCAAAGTTTTCATCGGCGGATCTTCGCGGTTTGCGTTTTTTAAAACCGCGCCGCTTTCCAGCGTCAGCGTTCCCTCGTTTTGAACAAGAGGCGCCTGGGCCGAAACGCCGGCACCGGCGGAAAAATCGTATCCGCCATCCAGGGTAATATTTGTAATCGCCACCTCAGCATTTGCTGCAATATTCAGCAGCACAGCAGGAAAGTTTTCCCCGCGCTTAATGGTTCCGCCGCCGGAGATTGTCACCTTGCCGGAGACGGTAACGCCGGCGTTCAGGGTCAGCGTTACACCGGGGTTGACCGTAAGATTGGCAGCCAGCGTCGTGGTCTCGTCCCATGTGGTGTCTGTGGAAAGTGTAATTGCCTCTGCAATGGTAACCCCCGCAGAAGGCGTTTCCTCAGCCATCGCCAGGGCGGACAGGGTGCACGCCAGACACAGGACCGCCAGCAAGGATATAAACTTTTTCATACGCACGTCCTCCTTTTTTATCGACGGCCCCGGGCGGGGCCGCGGCTTCCCCACAGCGGGGCGCGGCGCGGGCACACTGCCCGCACCGGCCCTGTGTGAGGCAGCAAAAAAGCGCTGTGCCGGAATAAATCCCAACACAGCGCCGGAGGGTGCAAAAACAAGCCCCATCCCGCCTTGCTTACAGGGCGGAAAAAGGGTATAATAGCTTTGCATTCGCAGCTTTTTGGCTGTTGTTGGAAGGATAAGGCTTCCGACAGGGCGGCGGGGAGTTGGCCCTTCCCGCTGCCTGTTTGCACTTTTTTGTGCCTCGAATAAATTATAGCGCGAATCTTGGAAATGTGCAACTGTTTTTATGCCGAAAGGCCGGAACGGGCTCGGCGGGATGTAGGCATCCCGCCCTACGGGGGCGTTTTGTGCCATAGGGCGGGTTGGCGCGGACGAGCGGGGCATTGCGGGCGGGCCGGGAGGGCGCCCCTTTCTACAAGTTGAGGCGCGGGGGGGGTTTTTGAACCGCCCCGGTTTTTGGGGGTTGTTTTGACCACCAGAAAAAACCCCCCGGGGTCGGGCCGGTGGGGGGACCAGGCCGATCC
>CAJMEU010000153.1 GCA_905212515.1 uncultured Oscillospiraceae bacterium
AGACCGAGCGCATGAAAAACGAGTTCATCTCCTCGGTCTCCCACGAGCTGCGCACGCCGCTGACCTCCATCAAAGGCTGGGTGGAGACCATCGCCCATATCGACGACCCCGAAAACCCCAATTTCCGCCGGGGCGTGCAGGTGATCAGCAGCGAGACCGACCGGCTGTACGCCATGGTGGAAGAACTGCTGGATTTCTCCCGTATGCAGAACGGTCTGAAACTGGAACCCCAGATGCTGGACCTGGTGGCGGAGATCAGCGACACGGCCCTGATGGTGGGCCAGCGGGTGAAGCTGGAGGGCCTGCAGTTGCAATGGGACGAGCCTGAGCAGCCCGTGCCCGTCTGGGCGGACCCGGGGCGCCTGCGCCAGGTGTTCATCAACCTGCTGGACAACGCCGTCAAGTATTCGCCGCCCGGCGGCGCCATTGCCATCGAGCTGCTGCAGGACGGCAAAAACGCCTTTGTCAATATCATCGACCAGGGCCCGGGCATCAGCGCCGAGGACCTGGAGAATGTGAAGGTGAAGTTCTACAAGGGCAAGGGCGCGGTGCGCGGCAGCGGCATCGGTCTGGCCGTGGTGGACGAGATCCTGACGGCCCACGGCGGAAGCCTGCAGCTGCAAAGCACGCTGGGCCAGGGCACCACCGCGACGGTGCGCCTGCCGATTTACCATAAAGAGGGCCAGCCGCCGGCCGGCGCCCTTGCAACAGAAAGGAACAACGAGATTGTCTGAACAAAACGCAAGCGGGGGCGCGCGCTCCTGCGCCTTTAAAACCAAAGTGGGCGGCCAGGCGCTGATCGAGGGCATTATGATGCGCGGCCCCCAGAAGACCTGTATGGCCGTGCGCCAGCCCGACGGCACCCTGTACACCGAAGAGATGGAGAACCCCAAAAAACACTTCGGCAGGATCCCCATAGTGCGGGGCTTTTTCGGCTTCATCGAATCCATGATCGTGGGCTACAAAACGCTGATGCGCAGCGCCGACCTCTCCATGACCGAGGAGCAGGCGGCCGCCGAGCAGACGGCCTTTGACCGCTGGGTGGAAAAGCACTTCGGCGAGAAGGGCGCGAACCTGATGCTGGGCCTGGCCGCCGTTCTGGGCGTGTGCCTGGCCGTGGGCCTGTTTATGGTATTGCCCACCTTTTTGGTGGGGCTGCTGAACAAAGCGGTGCCCCTGGGCGGCTTCAAAACCTTGTTGGAGGGGCTTTTGAAGATCGCCATCCTGGTGGGGTATATGGCGGCCGTCAGCCGCCTGCCGGACATGCACCGCATGTTCAGCTACCACGGGGCCGAGCACAAGACCATCGCCTGCTATGAGGCCGGCCTGCCCCTGACGGTGGAAAACGTGCGCGGCTGCCGCCGCTTCCACCCGCGCTGCGGCACCAGCTTTATCCTCATCGTGCTGATCGTGTCGGTGCTGGTGTACAGCCTGCTGCCCTGGTCCGGCACGGGGCTGCGGGTGGTGCTGAAGCTGCTTTTGCTGCCCGTGGTGATGGGCATCAGCTATGAACTGCTGCAGTGGTGCGGCCGCTCGGACAGCCTTGTGGCCCGCTGGGCCTCGGCGCCGGGCTTGTGGCTGCAGCACATCACCACCGCCGAGCCCGACGACGGCATGATCGAGTGCGCCATCGCCGCCGTGACCCCCGTGCTGCCCGAAAAGCCGGAGGAGGCCCTGTGGTGACGGCCCGCCGCGCCTTCGAGCAAACGCGGCAAATTTTGGAGAAAGCTTCCATCGCGGACGCCGGTTTTGACGCCGGCCAGCTTTTGCTGCTGGCCGGCGGGCCCGACGTCCGCGTTTTTCCAGACCAGCCCCTGACGGACGCCCAGGCGGAAGCGCTGGCGGCGCTGGCGGCCCGCCGCGCCGCCCGCGAGCCGCTGCAGTACATCGCGGGCAGCTGGGCGTTTATGGACCTGACCCTGGCCGTGGGGCTGGGCGTGCTCATCCCGCGGCAGGACACGGAGCTGGCGGCGGAGCTGGCCATCGCGGCCGCCCGCCGGGCCGGCCCGGCGCCCCGGGTGGCTGATTTGTGCAGCGGCACCGGCGCCCTGGCCCTGGCTGTGGCCACCCATGTGCCCGGCGCGCGGGTGACGGCGGTGGAGCTGTCGCCGCAGGCCTTCGCCTATCTGGAGCGGAACAACGCGGCCTACGGATCGCCCCTGGCCCTGGTGCGGGGCGACGCGCTGGCCTTTTCGCCCGCGCCCGGCTCATTTGAGGTGATCGTCTCCAATCCCCCTTATGTGACGGCGGCCGAGTACGCGGCTTTGGAGCCGGAGCTGTACGCCGAACCCAAAATGGCCTTGGTGCCCCCTGGCGGCGAGGAAGACGGCCTGCTGTTCTACCGCGCCCTGGCGCCCCTGTGCCTGCGGGCCCTGGCGCCCGGCGGCAGCCTGATCTTTGAGGCGGGGGACACCCAGGGCCCGGCGGTGCGGGACATCTGCGTGTCCGCCGGCTTTGCCCGGGCAGAGGTGCACCGGGATCTTGCCGGCAACCCGCGGGCCATATGGTGCCAAAAGGCGTCCGATTGATTTGTGAAGAGCGAATTTTTTTGCATTTTTTGTCATTTTGGGGTATACTTATTATGTAAAAAAGTGCCCTTTGCGTCATGGGGGCGCAACTGTCCGGACAAAGGGACAAGAGACCTGTTAAAATAGAGGTATCAAAAGATTTGGGAGGACGCTATGGCAGAAAAAAAACAACCCATCCCCACCGCTGAGCGGAAGACGGGCAACGATAAGAAAAGCGCGCTGGACACCGCGCTGGCACAGATCGAAAAACAGTTCGGCAAAGGCGCTGTGATGAAGCTGGGCCAGAACGTGAACATGGAGGTGGACGCCATTTCCACCGGCAGCCTGTCGCTGGACCTGGCGCTGGGCATCGGCGGCCTGCCCCGCGGCCGCGTGGTGGAGATCTACGGCCCGGAATCCTCGGGCAAAACCACCCTGGCCCTGCACTGCATCGCCGAGGCCCAGAAGGCCGGCGGCGAAGTGGCTTTCATCGACGTGGAGCACGCGCTGGACCCGGTGTATGCCAAGGCTCTGGGCGTGGACATCGACAGCCTGCTGGGCAGCCAGCCGGACACCGGCGAACAGGCGCTGGAGATCGCCGAGGCGCTGGTGCGCTCGGGCGCCATCGACGCCATCGTGCTGGACTCGGTGGCGGCCATGGTGCCCCGCGCCGAGATCGAGGGCGAGATGGGCGACTCCCACGTGGGCCTGCAGGCCCGCCTGATGAGCCAGGCCCTGCGCAAGCTGACGGGCATCATCGGCAAAACTGGCACCGTGGCCATTTTCATCAACCAGCTGCGCGAGAAGGTGGGCATCGTGTACGGCAACCCCGAGGTGACCACGGGCGGCCGCGCGCTGAAGTATTACTCCTCCGTGCGCATCGACGTGCGCCGCATCGAGGGCCTGAAAGGGCCGGACGGCGCGTTCATCGGCAACCGCACCCGCGCCAACGTGGTGAAGAACAAGGGGGCGCCCCCCTTCAAGGAGGCCGAGTTCGACATCATGTTCGGCAAGGGCATCTCCAAGACCGGCGAGCTGGTGGACCTGGCCGTGAAGCTGGGCTTTATCCAGAAGAGCGGCGCCTGGTTCAGCCGCGGCGACATCCGCCTCGGCCAGGGCCGGGACAACACCAAGACCTATTTGGACGAGCATCCGAACCTGTACGCCGAGATCGAGAAGGAAGTGCGCGAGAACGCCAGCCAGCTGTACGCCGGCAAGGGCAAGGCGGCGGGCAAAAAGGCCGCGTCCATCGACGAGGCGCCCGAAAAGGCCGCCCCGGCCGCCCCGGCTGCCGAGGCCCCCGCGCCGGCGCCCGCCCGCCCGGCCAAGGCCGATATCGACATCATGGTGGAGGATTAACGCCGTCCTGCGGCGGGCCTTATGAAGATCAGTAAGATCACCGAGACAAAACGCGGGCGCTTCGCCCTGTTCGACGAAGAGGGGGAGCTCCTCTTCTCCGTGGACGGCGAAACGCTGGTGAAAAACGACATCCGGGAGGGCGCGGCGCTGGACGCCGCCGCCCTCTCTGAGCTGCATGCCCAAAGCGAGACGCGCAAGGCCAAGGACAAGGCCCTGGGCTATTTGTCCCTGCGGGACCATGCCTCGGGCGAACTGTACGGCAAGCTGTGCCAAAAGTTCGACCCCCATTCGGCCGCGGCGGCCGTGGCCGAGATGCAGCGCCTGGACCTGCTGGACGACGAAAAATTCGCCCGCCACCGGGCCAAATACCTGCTGGAAAAGCACAAGTCCGCGCGGGAGATCAGCCAAAGCCTGGCCCGCCTAGGCATTGACCGCGAGACTGTCCAGGCCGTGCTGGAGGAGCTGGACCCCAGCGGGGAAGACGCCTGTTATGCCGTCGTGCAGAAAAACTATCTGCGCAAATTGGCTGCCGGCGAGCGGGACAAGGTGCTGGCGGCGCTGGCCCGGCGGGGGTTCACCTTTGCCGAAGCCAAGGGGGCCGTCCAGCGCGCATTGGACGAATTGAACGACGAGACGGAGGACTTATGACCATTGCCATCATTTCCCTAGGCTGCCCCAAAAACCAGGCGGACGCCGACGTGATGGCCCACGCCATTTTGGCGGCGGGCCACACCACCACGGCCGACCTGGCCGAGGCGGACTGCATCATCGTGAATACCTGCGGCTTTATCGAGAGCGCCAAGCAGGAGGCCATTGACAACATCCTGGAAGCCTGTACATACAAAACGCTGAACCCCGGCCTGAAGGTGGTGGTGACCGGCTGCCTGGCCGAGCGGTACCAAAGCGAGATCGTGAAAGAGATCCCCGAGGTGGATGCCGTGGTGGGCATGGGCTCCAACAAGGATATCGTGTCCATCCTGGCGCGGCTGGCCGGCGAAAGCCCCATCGAGGCCTACGGCCCCAAAAGCGACCTGCCCCTGGGCGGGCCCCGGGTCATCTCCACGCCGCGCCACTACGCTTATCTGAAGATCGCCGAGGGGTGCAACAACCGCTGTTCCTACTGCGCCATCCCCCTCATCCGCGGCAACCTGCGCAGCCGCACCATCCCCGACCTGGTGGCCGAGGCCGAATTCCTGGCCGGCGAGGGCGTGAAAGAGCTGATCGTGGTGGCCCAGGACGTGACGGCCTTCGGCGCGGACCGGGGCCGGGTGGAGATCGCCGAGCTGCTGGACGCGCTGAACGCGGTGGAGGGCATTTGCTGGATCCGCCTGCTGTACGCTTACCCCGAGCGCATCACCGACGCCTTCATTGCCGCCATGGTGCGCAATGAAAAAGTGCTGCACTACCTGGACGTGCCCATCCAGCACATCGATTCGGAGGTGCTGCGGGCCATGAACCGCAAGGGGGACGAGGCCACCGTGCGCACGGCCCTGGCCCGCCTGCGGGCCGCCATGCCGGACATCACCCTGCGCACCACCCTCATCGCCGGCTTCCCCGGCGAGACCGAGGCCCAGTTTGAAAAGTTGTGCGCTTTTGTGCGCGCCGAGCAGTTCGACCGCCTGGGCTGCTTTGCCTACAGCGAGGAGGAGGGCACGCCCGCCGCCCGCATGGCCCAGCTGCCCCAGGAGGTGCGCGCCCAGCGGGCCGAGGCCGTCATGCGCGTCCAGGCCGAGGTGATGGCCCAAAAGCAGGCCGCCAAAGTGGGCCGCGTGATGACTGTCCTGTGCGACGGCTACGATGAGGAGAACGAGCTGTACCTGTGCCGCAGCGAGGCCGACGCGCCGGACATCGACGCCGAGGTGTGCGTATCCAGCGAGGCGCCGCTCTATCCGGGTGCGTTTTATACAGTGCGTATTAAAGATAGCGATGTGTACGATTTGTATGCAGAACTGGCCGGCGATGCGCCGGCGGAATAAAGGAGGCTTCCCATGAATCTGCCCAATAAATTGACGATGCTGCGCATCCTGCTGGTGCCAGTGTTCATGGTGTTGGCGGCCAACCGCTGGATGCTGGCTGCCGGCATTGTATTCGCCGCGGCCAGCTTCACCGATTTCCTGGACGGCTACCTAGCCCGCAAGAATCATTTGGTGACGGACTTCGGCAAGTTTGCCGACCCGCTGGCCGATAAGCTGCTGACGACCACGGCCTTTGTCTACATGATCGTGGACGGCGTGTGCAGCCCGGTGGTGGTGGTGGTCATCCTGGCGCGGGAATTTGCCGTGTCCGGCCTGCGCATGATCGCGGCCGGCGCGCCCGGCGGCAAGGTGATCGCGGCCAACATGTGGGGCAAGGTGAAGACGGTGCTGCAAATGCTGACCATCATCTTCTACTATTTTGGCTTTGCCATCGAGGCGGCGGTGCGCGGCGATTCCTTTGCCGGCAGCGTGTTCACCACGCAGGTCATCAGCTACGGCCTGTGCTGGGTGGTGGCGGCGGTGACGCTGATCTCCGGCGTCAAATACCTGTGGGACAACCGGGCGTTCATCAACACCGCGAAATAAGCGCAAAGGCGTGCCCTTGGGGCGCGCTTTTTTTATTAAAAATAAAATATTTAATGATAAACATTAAAAAATAGTTGACAAACATTCTGCATCGCGTTATCCTGAACGTAGAGAGACCTGACAGAAAAGGGGAGAGAGCGATGGGAGAACACAAGAGGGCGCAGCGCCTGCTGGGTCTGGCGCGGTGTATTCGGCTGCTGGCCCTGGCGGTGGCCGCCGTGAGCGCGCTGTTTGCCGTGGGCCTGGCCATTCAGGGCGTGCGCGTGCTGGCCACGGGCACGGACGGCGGCGTGGGCCTTTCCGTCAACTGGCTGGGCGGCCGCCCCGTGATCACGCGGGAAAACCATGTGCTGGCCGGGCTGTCGCTGCTGCTGG
>CAJMEU010000154.1 GCA_905212515.1 uncultured Oscillospiraceae bacterium
TGTTTTATCAGCACAACCAAACCACGGCCATCGCCGTGGCCGAGGCGCGCGGCGTGCTGCTGCTGTGCGCGCGCCAGGCCGGGGTGCCCGTGTTCGAATACACGCCCATGCAGGTGAAGCAGGCGGTGAGCGGCTATGGCAAGGCCACCAAAAAACAGGTGCAGGAGATGACCAAGACCATCCTGAAACTGGCCGAGGTGCCCAAGCCTGACGACACGGCCGATGCGCTAGCCATCGCCATCTGCCACGCCTATTCCAGCGGCTCGCTGCAATATGGCCTGTCCAAGACGCGCCGTCAGCTGCTGGGCTATGATTGAGCGCCGGGGCGCACTTTTAAAACCACAAGGCAAACGGAGGGACCGATATGATCGATTGTCTGACGGGCAAACTGATGGAAAAAACGCCCGATTTCGCGGTGATCAGCTGTGCGGGCGTGGGGTATCTTGCCCACATCCCGGCCACGGCGGCCGGCACGCTGCCGGCGGTGGGCGAAAACTGCACCTTGTACACCGAGCTGCGTGTCAGCGAGACGGACATCACCCTGTACGGCTTCGCCGACCGGGAGGGCCGCCAGATGTTCCGCATGCTGACGGCGGTGAGCGGCGTGGGCCCCAAGGCGGCGCTGTCCATCCTGGGCGCGCTGGGACCCCAGCGCATCGCCCTGGCCGCGGCCGGCGGGGACCACAAGGCCCTGACGGCCGCGCCCGGCGTGGGGCCGAAGCTGGCCCAGCGCATCGTGCTGGAACTGAAGGATAAAGTGGGCCGGGCCTTTGGCGGCGGCGGTATCGATGCGGCCGACCTGGCGACGGCCCCCGCGCCGGCGGGCGGCGCGGCCCAAGCGGCGGCGGCGCTGGTCAGCTTGGGCTACTCGGGCACCGAAGCCGCCCAGGCCCTGGCTGGGCTGGACACGTCTCTGCCCGTGCCGGAGCTGATCCGCCTGGCGCTGCAAGGCATCGGAAAGAGGAGGTGAGCCCATGGCACTGGAAAAAACACAGGTAGACGGGACCGCCCGCCTGGTGGATCCCGTGGCGGAGCCCGAGGACTATGAGAACGGCGCCGAGGGCAGCCTGCGCCCCCGCACCCTGGCGGAATACGTGGGCCAGGAAAAGGCCAAGCAGAACCTGAAGGTATACCTGGAGGCCGCCAAGCAGCGCGGCGAACCGCTGGACCATCTGCTGCTGTACGGCCCGCCGGGCCTGGGCAAAACCACCCTGGCCGGCATCGTGGCCCACGAGATGGGCGTGCAGATCCGCATCACCTCCGGCCCCGCCATCGAGAAGCCCGGCGACCTGGCCGCCCTGCTGACCAACCTGCAGGAGGGCGACGTGCTGTTCATCGACGAGATCCACCGCCTGTCCCGCCAGGTGGAGGAGGTACTGTATCCGGCGCTGGAGGATTACGCGCTGGATATCATGATCGGCAAAGGGCCTTCGGCCCAGTCCATCCGCATCAACCTGCCCCGGTTTACGCTGGTGGGCGCTACCACCCGGGCAGGGCAGATCACCGCGCCCCTGCGGGACCGGTTCGGCGTCATCCTCAAGTTGGAGCTTTATACGCCCGACGAGCTGGCGCGGATCATCCGCCGCTCGGCCGGAATCTTGGGCGTGCCCTGCGAGGAGGACGGCGCCCTGGAGCTGGCCCGCCGCAGCCGGGGCACGCCCCGCGTGGCCAACCGGCTGCTCAAGCGCGTGCGGGATTTCGCCCAGGTGCAGGGTGACGGCATCGTCAATGCCGCCACGGCCAAACATGCCCTGAAACGCATGGATATCGACGAACAAGGCCTGGACGAGATGGACCGCAGCCTGCTGCGCGCCATCATCGAATTGTACGGCGGCGGGCCTGTGGGCCTGGAGACCATCGCTGCGGCCTTGGGCGAGGAGGCGGTGACGCTGGAGGACGTGTGCGAGCCCTATCTGATGCAGCTGGGCTTTTTGACGCGCACGCCCCGCGGCCGCTGTGTGACGGCCTGCGCGTACCGCCATTTGGGGCTGAAGGTACCGGGAACCCTGGCCGGTGCAGAGGACGGCCAGCAGACGCTGGAGGGCTTGTGAAAGGCAATGGACGAGCTGTTCGGACAAATTTTTTAGACGAAAATGCAAATAACCCTGGAAAAGTTCATATTTATCCTGTAGAATAAACCTGTTCATTGATTTATGCTAAGGAGGGCTTTTCACAATGGGAAAATTGTTTGGGACAGACGGGGCGCGCGGCATCGCGGGCCAGGACTTGACGCCGGAGCTGGCGATGCGCATCGGCCGGGCGGCCGCGGCGGTGCTGGCGGGCAAAACGAAACACAAGCCGCGCATCCTCATCGGCAAGGACACGCGCGTCTCCGGCGACATGCTGGAATGCGCCCTGGCCGCCGGCCTGTGCAGCGTGGGCGCGGACGTGCAGCTGCTGGGCGTCATCCCCACGCCGGCGGTGGCCTATCTGGTGCGCAAGTACGGCGCCGACGCGGGCGTGGTCATCTCCGCCTCCCACAACCCGGTGGAATTCAACGGCATCAAGCTGTTTGGCGGCGAGGGCTATAAACTGCCCGACGAGGTGGAGGAAGAGATCGAGAGCCACGTGTTCGACGAGGGCGCCCGCCTGACGCTGGCCACGGGCACGGCCATCGGCGCGGTGCGGCATGTGGATACGGCCGTGGATGATTATGTGGATTTTTTGGCCGACGCCGTGGACGCGGACCTGTCCGGCCTGTCCGTGGCCGTGGACTGCGCCAACGGCGCGGCCAGCGCCGTGGCGCAGAAGCTGTTCCCACGGTTGGGTGCGCAGTGCAGCTTCCTGGGCTGCGCGCCGGACGGAGGCAACATCAATCAAGGCTGCGGCAGCACCCACCTCGATAAATTAGCCGCCTATGTGAAGGAAAACGGCCTTGACTGCGGCGTGGCCTTTGACGGCGACGCCGACCGCTGCCTGGCTGTAGATGAGAACGGCGCGGAATTGGACGGCGACAAGATCATCGCCATCCTGGCCGGCGGGCTACAGGACGCTGGCAAGCTGCCCGGGGATACGGCCGTGGTCACGGTGATGAGCAACCTGGGCTTCCTGGAATATATGCGCGGCTGCGGCATGCAAACGGCCATCACGGCCGTGGGCGACCGCTATGTGCTGGAGGAGATGCGCGACAAAGGCTATGTGCTGGGCGGCGAACAGTCGGGCCACATCATTTTGCTGGAGCACGCCACCACCGGCGACGGCGAGCTGACCGCCGGCATGCTGCTCAAGACCCTGGCGGCCCGGGGCGGCAGGATGAGCGCGCTGAACGGCATCTATGAAAAATTCCCGCAGGTGCAGCTCAGCGTCCAGGCCACAGAGGCCGAGAAGGCGCGTTTTAAGGAAGACGAGTACATCGCCGGCTTCGTGGAGGGCCAGCAGCAAAGCCTGATGGGCCTGGGCCGCGTGCTGGTGCGCGCATCGGGCACCGAGCCCCTCATCCGCGTGATGGTGGAAGGCCGGGACGAGGAGGCCATCGCCGCCTCGGCCCAGCGCATCGCGGTGAAGATCGAGGAGCGCATCCATAAATAACAGGGCGGCCCAGCCGCCGCGGACGTGAAGAGGAGAAACTGTATGAGGGTAGCGACCGGCTGGGCCGACTATGAATTGATCGACGCGACAAAAGAGAACCGCCTGGAGCGTTGGGGCGACACCATCCTGGTGCGCCCCGACCCCCAGGTGGTGTGGCATACGCCCGAACAAAGCCCCCTGTGGGCCAAGGCCAACGCGGTGTATCACCGCAGTGCCAGCGGCGGCGGCAAGTGGGAGTACCGCCGCAAAATGCCCGAGCGGTGGACCATCCGCTACGGGGATCTGCGGCTGGTGGTGTCGCCCACGGGCTTCAAGCACACGGGCGTCTTTCCCGAACAGGCCGTCAACTGGGACGTGTATGCCGATATCCTGCGTGGGGCTGTGGCCGCGGGCCGCACGCCCAACGTGCTGAACCTGTTCGGCTACACCGGCGGCGCCACCCTGGCCTGCGCGGCCGCGGGCGCCAAGGTGTGCCATGTGGACGCCAGCAAGGGCATGGTGGCCTGGGGGCGGGAGAATGCCGCCGCAAGCCATCTGGCCGACCGACCTATCCGCTGGATCGTGGACGACTGCGCCAAGTTCGTGGCGCGGGAGATCCGCCGCGGCGTGCGGTACGACGGCATCATCATGGACCCGCCCAGCTACGGCCGGGGGCCCGGCGGCGAGGTGTGGAAGCTGGAGGACAGTATCGACGAGCTGATCGAGCTGTGCGTCGGCGCATTGTCGGACGAGCCTCTGTTCGTAGCTGTGAACAGCTACACCACAGGCCTGTCCCCCAGCGTGATGGAATACATTTTGCGCCTGCGCGTGGCTGCGGGGCGCGGCGGCGTGACGGACTGCGACGAGATCGGCCTGCCGGTGACGGCGTCCGGCGGCGTGGTGCCCTGCGGGGCCACGGCCTGGTGGCGCGCCGAGTGAGCGCCGCCCCAATCAAAAAGGGATAAGAGGGAAGTACATGTGTGAGATGCTGGAGGCCCGGGACATCCGCTTTGCCTATGACGAGGGCGGGCGCTGGGCCGTCGACGGGCTGTCGATGCGGGTGAAAAAAGGGGAATATGTGGCGGTGCTGGGCGCCAACGGATGCGGGAAAAGTACGCTGGCCAAGCACTTCAATGCCATTCTGCTACCCGCCTCGGGCGCGGTGCTGGTGGAGGGCATGCCCACTGCCGACGAGGCCCACTTGTGGGATATTCGCCAGAAGGTGGGGATGGTGTTCCAAAACCCGGACAACCAGATCGTGGCCACGGTGGTGGAAGAGGACGTGGCCTTCGCCCTGGAAAACCTGGGCGTGGAGCCGGCCGAGATGCGTCGCCGCGTGGACGAGGCCATGGAACTGGCCGGCATTTACAAATACCGCGAAAAAGCCCCCCACAAGCTTTCCGGCGGCCAAAAGCAGCGGGTGGCCATCGCCGGCGTCATCGCCATGCGGCCCGACTGTCTGGTGCTGGACGAAGCCACGGCCATGCTGGACCCTATCGGCCGCGAAAAGGTGATGCGCACCGTGCACAAGCTGAACGAGGAGTGCGGCATCACGGTGGTGCAGATCACCCACTATATGGAAGAGGCGGCCCGGGCCGACCGCGTGCTGGTGATGGACGCCGGCAAAGTGGTGCTGGAGGGCACGCCGAAAGAGGTGTTCCGTATGGGTCTTTAAGTGCGCGCGCTGCATCTGGTCGTGCCCCAGGCGGCCGAGCTCTGCCACGAGCTGACGGCCGCCGGCTGCCCTATGCCGGCCGACCTGATCCGCGTGGAGGAGTGCGCCGCCGCGCTGTACAAGCTGCTGACAGGGAAGGAGGCGCCCGCCCATGCCTGACATTGTGAAAGTGGAGCATCTTTCCTATATTTACGGCGAGGGGATGCCCGACGCCACCGTGGCCCTGGACGATGTGAGCTTCTCCATCGAAGAGGGCCAGTTTGTGGGCGTCATCGGTTCCACGGGCTGCGGCAAGTCCACGCTCATCAGCCATTTCAACGGCATCAACAAGCCCACCAAGGGCCGTGTGTACATCGCGGGCGAGGATCTGTGGGCCGACCCGGCGCAGATCCGTAAATTCCGCTTTATGGTGGGGCTGGTGTTCCAGTACCCGGAATATCAGCTGTTTGAAGAGACGGTGTATAAGGACATCGCCTTTGGCCCGCGCAACATGGGGCTGGACGAGGCCGAGGTGGACCGCCGGGTGCGCCGTGCGGCGAATTTCTGCGGCATCGACGATGCCTGGCTGGACAAAAGCCCCTTTGAGCTTTCCGGTGGGCAGAAGCGCCGTGTGGCCATTGCCGGCGTGCTGGCCATGGAGCCGCGCCTGCTGGTGCTGGACGAGCCCGCGGCCGGCCTGGACCCGGATGGCCGCGACACCATCCTGGGCCAGCTCAAGCAGTATCATAAGGAGACGGGCACCACTACGGTGCTGGTCAGCCATTCCATGGAGGACATCGCCAAATACGCCGACAAGGTGCTGGTGCTGGACGGCGGCCACATCGCCATGTATGACGAGACGGCCAAGGTGTTCGCCCGCGCGCCGGAGCTGCTGGCTCTGGGCCTGTCCGTGCCCGAGGTGACCAAGGTGTTCCTGCAGCTGCGGGACTGGGGGCTGGATATCCCCACGGACGTGTACACCGTGCCCTACGCGGTGAAAACCATTTTGGCGGCGCGGGAAAAGGCGAAGCCCGGCGCGAAAGGCGGTGAGGGCGCATGCTGAGGGATATCACCATCGGCCAGCATTTCCCCGGCAATTCGGCCCTGCACACCATGGACCCGCGCCTGAAACTGCTGCTTACCATCGCCTATATCATCATGCTGTTCGTGGGGTCCAACTTTGTGGGCCTGGCTATTTCGGTGCTGTTTTTGGTGCTGCTGTACGCAGTGGCCAAGATCCCCTTCAGGATGATCGCCAAAAGCATCAAGCCCATCCTGCCCATCATCCTGTTCACGGCTGTGCTGAACATCTTCTTCATGGGCGGCAAGGGCGATCCGCTGGTGCACTGGGGTTTTATCCGCATTTATGCCGAGGGACTGCGCTACGCCGCCATGATCGCCGTGCGCATCGTGTGCCTCATCGCGGGCACGTCCCTGCTGACGTACACCACCAGCCCCATCGTGCTGACGGACGCCATCGAGCGGCTGCTGAAACCGATGGCCAAACTGCACCTGCCGGTGCACGAGCTGGCGATGATGATGACCATCGCCTGCGGTTCATCCCCACCCTCATCGAGGAGACGGACAAGATCAAGAACGCCCAGAAGGCCCGCGGCGCCCAGCTTCATTC
>CAJMEU010000155.1 GCA_905212515.1 uncultured Oscillospiraceae bacterium
CTCCGCCACAGTGACGTTATACGGGGTACCGTTGACGGTGATGTTGATACTATTCATGGGGAGTTCCTCCTATCGATCTATCTTGATGATTTTTCGTTTCGTTGCGGATGGATCACAGCGCCATATTGCCGTGCTTTTTGGGCAAGCGCTGGGTGCGTTTGGTGCTCAGCATGTCAAGGGCGCTGACCAGCGTGGCCCGCACGTCGGCCGCGGGCACGGCAAAGTCGGCCAGGCCGGCTTCCAGGGCCGCGGCGGCGCTGCAGAACTCAGCGGCGTACTTGGCGGCCAGCTTGTCGGTGTCGGCGGCGATGTTCTTGCCCTTCTCCAGCTCTTCCTTGAACAGGACGGTCACGGCGGCCTTGGGCTCCAGCGGGGCGATGGTGCAGCCCTCGGCGGCGATGGTCAGGTCCGCGTGGGCCAGGGCGATAGACGCGGGGCCCACGGCCTTGCCGGTGATGACGTTCACCATGGCGGTGGTGGCGTCGGCGTAAGTACCGGACAAACGGGCCGCTTCACGCAGGCCTCCGGCCACGTCGTCGCTACTGCTGGGGCCAAAGCCCTGGGTGTTCACCACCGTCACCACGGGGATGCTGAAGGCGTCGCACAGGCGCACGAAACGCGCCGTTTTGGACACGCAGGCGCGGCACAGCGGGGCGTCCTCCGTGGCGACGATGCCCGCCACATTGCCGCCCACGGTGGCCAGGGCTGTGTACACGTTTTTGCCGTAGCCCGCATACAGGGGCAGGATGCTGCCGTTGTCGGCCAGGGCTTTCACGGCGTCCTCGGCCTTGTACTTGGCCAGGTTGTAGGCGCCGGCCGGGGCGGCGGGCTCGAACACGGCGGGACCGGCCAGGTTGTTGGCGGGCAGCAGGCCCACCAGCTCGGCGGCTTTGGCCGCGGCCTCAGCGGCGTTTTCGGCCACGATGGCGGCCACGCCGGCCTGGGCGGCATAGTCCGCGCTGCCGGCGCCCTTCACCTTGTCGCCCGCGGCGGCGCTGGTGAACGGCGCGGTGAGGAACAGCTCCGCCTCACGGCTCATGACGCAAACGTCCGCGCCCGCGGCCGCCAGCGCGTTGGAAGCGCCGCACACGCCGACGACAACGGCGATCTGCGGCACCACGCCGCTGATCTTGGCCACGGCGCCGGCAATGGAAGCCGTGCCGGCCAAAGCGTCCAGGCCCTCTTCCAGCTTGGCGCCGGCCGAACCGTAGAACGTGACCACGGGGTTGCCTGTTTTCGCGGCCATCTCCAGGGTCTTCACCACTTTGGCCGCGTCTTTCGCGGCCATGGCCGCGCCGGTTTGGCACACAGCGTAAACGGGCGTGCCGTTTGCACTGCCGAAAGCCGCCACCACAGCGCCCTGCGCCTGGGCGTAGAGCTCCTGATAAGCGCCTTCGTCAAAGAATTTCGCAAGGACTTCCTTGCCGGATGTTGCGATTGCCATGAACAGCCCTCCTGCTAAGATTTGATCCCCAAAACGGACCCTGAGGATAAAAAATCCGAAATTATTATTATTATACTATTTTGACAAAAGAATAACAAGACTTCTGCGGCAAAAAAGTGCAAAATCTTTCCGGGTGCTGCTTATTTTCCATCTTTTTTGCCTGCGCAGCCCGCAAAAAGCACATCGTTGGGCACAAGATCCGGCACATTTCCGGTGTTGCCATGGCAACAAATACGCAGCCAGCCGGCCAGCGCCGCGTCCCCGGCCCGCACGGTAAAGGCCCGGGCACCGGCGTTTTCCCCCGCCGCCACGCAGGCGCGCGCCGCGCCGTCCACCAGGGGCGTTTCGTCCAGCGCGCATTCCAGCAGGGTGGTCACACCGTCCTCCACCCGGTACAGCGCGTGGCCGTGGTACCTGGGGCCCTCCATCACCACGTAGCCCTGCAGGCCGCCCGCCGCGCCGCCGAAGCGCCCGGCGTCCAATTCGTCCAGCACCGCCGCTTCCTCAATGGGGCGCATCACGATCATCCGCGTCCACCCGCCTTCCCCGGCTTTCTTGCCGCCGCGCCCTTGGGCGCGCGCACGCCGTGGGGCGCCGCCTTGGCGCGGCGTGCGGCGTTGCGCTGGGTATTTTTTTCGATCTGCGCCGTGGCCTTGCCCCGCTGGGCGGCCGTACGCAGGGCCTTCACCTCCTGGGGCGTCAGCTCCCGGTACTGGCCGGGCTGCAGCATGCCCAGCTTCACCGCGCCCACGGCCGTGCGCCGCAGGCGGATCACCCCCAGGCCCACGGCCTCGCACATGCGGCGGATCTGCCGGTTCTTGCCCTCGCGGATGGTCATCTCCAGCACCGTGCGCTCGGGCTCGTCCGCCAGCACGCGGATCACCGCCGGCTGGGTGGTGGTGCCGGCGTCCAGCGTGACGCCGTCGGTGAGGGCGATGATCTGCTCCTCCGTGGCGTGGGGCCGCACCGTCACCCGGTACAGCTTGGACACGCCGTGGCTGGGATGGGTAAGGAGGTTGGCGAACTCGCCGTCGTTGGTCAGCAGCAATAAGCCCTCGCTGTCCTTGTCCAGCCGGCCCACCGGGTAGACGCGCACCGGCGCGTCCTCCAGCAGCTCCATCACCGTTTTGCGGCCGCGCTCGTCGCTGGTGGTGGTGATGAAGCCCCGGGGCTTGTGCAGCATGTAATAGTATTTCTCCGTTTTGCGGGCCACGCGCACCGTCTGGCCGTCCACGCTGAGCAGGTCCGCGGCGGGGTCCATCTTGTCGCCCAGGCCCACGGGGCGGCCGTTCAGCTTCACGCGGCCGTCGCGGATGAGCTGTTCCGCCGCCCGGCGGGAGCACACGCCCTGCTCGCTGAGCACTTTTTGTATCCTTTGATCTCTCATGATGATTCCATATTTCCTTTCATTCAAAAAAATGGGAGCATGACAAGGCCAGCTCCCACTGATCGGGGAGACTCACGTCTCGCCGTCCGTCTTCTCTTTTTTGTCCTTCTTGAACAGGTCGGTGATCTTGTCCACCATCTCGGGCATCATGCCGATGGCCCGGTCCACGCTGTTGGAGGTGTCCGCCAGCTGGATCATGCGCACGTTGCCCTCTTTCACCACCAAAAAAGCAATGGGCGAAATGCTGACGCCCGCGCCGCCGCCGCCGCCGAACAGGTCCTGGCTGGTTTTGCTGGGGAAATCCGACCCGCCCGAGGCAAAGCCGAAGGTCACTTTCGAGATGGGCAGGATCAGTGTTCCGTCCGCCATATTGATGGGGTTGCCGATGATGGTGTTGGAGTCCACCATTTTCTTGATCTTGTCCAGCGTCACATCCATGAGGCCCTGGATCGGATGCTCGCGTTGTTCTGCCATAACAAAAAACCTCCCAGCCTTTAAATGACGCGCCCCGCCTTCAGGCGGAGGAACGCGTAGACGGCCGCTGCTACCATTATAAACGGTGTGGCCACGATTTTACAAGAAAAATATCGCCGGTATTTGGAACTTCCCGTGAAGTCAGGGATGATATCCACCTGTTTGAACTGGAGATCCAGGAAATTCTGCAGCGCCCCCAGGGCTGTGCCCAGGTAAGCCTGGGTGCGGCCGAAGGCGATGGCCGTCTCGGCGGCGTCCTCCCGGTGGACGGGCAGCACCACTTTGATGTCGCGGAATTTGATGACCCTGAACACGATCTTCATCAGCCAGCCCGCGGTGGAGACGAGTTCGGTGAGATCTGACAGCCGGAGGCCCTTTTTCCGGGCCTTCGCCTTATCGGCGGGGGGCTTCGCCGGCCCGTCTCCTTCCCCCGCCGCCGGCCCGTCATCTTGTTGCGGGGGCGCGGCCGGCTCGTCTTTCGCCAGGTGTTCGGGCGCGGGCTTTTCCTTTTTTTCTTTCAGCGGCCACAGCCGGAATGAAAAGCACAGCACTTTCACCCGGACGAAGGGCTTGTCGTATTTCACTTCCACTTCCATGCGCACCGGCGTGAACAGCAACAGCAGCAGCACGGCCAAAAGGGCCAGCAGCACCCAGCCCGCCGCCGCCAGGATCGTATGCAGCATCTATGCCTCCCCGGCCGTGCCGGCCGCGGGCTCCTCGGGGCCTTGTTCCATCTCCAGCGGGTAGTCGTCGCCGTGCAGCGGCGGCAGGTCCGCCAGGCTGCGCAGGCCGAAGGTGCGCAAAAACACGTCCGTGGTGCGGAAGGACACGGGCCGCCCGGGCAGGTCCAGCCGGCCGGCTTCCTCGATCAGGCCCTTCTGGGCCAGCGTCTGCACGGTGGAGGAGGAATCCACACCGCGCACCTGCTCGACAAACGAGCGGGACACCGGCTGGTTGTAGGCGATGACGGCCAGCACTTCCAGCGCCGCGGGGCTGAGGGGCGTGTTGCGCCGCTTATCCAGTATGGCCTTGATCTGGCTGCCATAAGCGGTTTTGGTGGAAAGCTGCCACCGGTCCTCCAGCTGCAGCAGACACAGGCCCCGGTCCTCTTCTTCATAATCGTCGGCCAGGCTGTGCAGCAGGCGCTCCACCGTCTCGGCGTCCAGCTCCAGCACCTCCGCCAGGCGCGACGCGCCCACCGGCTCGCCGTGGGCGAACAGCATGGCTTCCACGGCGCCTTTTGCCTGTTTCAGGTCCACTTTTGCTCCCCCTCTCAGCGTTTCACCGACAGCGTCTCGTCGTCGTCGATGCAAATGCGCCCGGCGCGCATCAGCTCCAGCACGGCCAAAAAAGTGGCCACGGTCTGGCTGCGGGTGCCGTCCCTGCTGAACAGTTGGCGCAGCTTTTTCACCTTGCCGGTGACCAGGCCCCGCAGCACGTGCACGATGCGGGAGCCCACGCTGACAAAGGGCGCGGCGGTCAGCGGTTCGAACTGCTCGGCCTTGGGCGTGCGCTGCAAAACGCTTTTGCCCTGCAGGGCGTTGTAGGCGTCCGACAACAGGCTTGGCTCGTGGCGCAGGCGGTATTCACTGTCCAGCTCCACTTCCATGGGCTGGCGCACGGCGTTGTACACACCCTCGCCCATCACGCGCAGGCGCCCGGCCCCCTCCCTGCACATCGAGTACTCCACCAGCATCCCGGTCAGCTCTTCCCGCATGCGCTCGGCCTCTTCGCTTTTGGGCAGCAGGAAATAGGATTTCATCTGCACCAGCCGGGCGGCCAGCTCGATAAACTCGCTGGCGCGGTCCATCTCCTCGGGGGAAAAGCCGTGCACCACGGCCACGTACTGGTCGATGAGGGCCACGATCTCGATGTCGTAGATATTCATTTTGTTTTTGGACACGAGGTACAAAAGCAGGTCCAGCGGGCCCTCGAAATCCTCCACATGAAACGTAAGCTGCTGCATGGTCTCTCCCACTTTTATGCCAGGATCAGGTCTAAAAAGGCGGTGGCCCAGTCCAGCGCGCGCAGGGCGCCGCTGTACAGGTAGCCCAGGGGCACGTCCAGCGCGCCCAGCCACAGCAGGGCGAACAGCGCCACCAGGATGTACCGCTCGTACCGCATGATGCTGAAGTAGAATTTGGGGGGCAGCAGCATATTGAAGATGCGGCTGCCGTCCAGCGGCGGCACGGGCAGCAGGTTGAACATGGCCAGGGTGATGTTCACCTGTACCATGGTGATCACCACCGTGTACAGGAACACCCACAGCGTGGTATAGGGTGCCAGATAATAGATGCATTTATAAAACACCATGCACACGAGGGCCAGCAGCAGGTTGGAGGCCGGCCCCGCGGCCGCGGACAGCGCCATGTCCCGGCGGGGATGCTTAAAATTGGTGGTGGCGGCGATGGGCACGGGCTTGGCCCAGCCGAACCCCACCAGCAGCATGCACAGGGCGCCGAAGGGGTCGATATGATGCAGCGGGTTCAGGGAAAGGCGGCCGGCGTTTTTGGCCGTGGGGTCGCCCAGCTTCCAGCTGGCCCAGGCGTGGGCCGATTCATGCACCGGGATCGCCGTCAGCAGCGCGATGGCGCGGGCCACATAGATGGCCACCCTGCTCCAGTCCATACACGCACGCCCTTCCTTTTCAATAGATAGTTTATTATAGCATTTTGTCCGCAAAAGAGCAAGCGTCCGCCTGCGGCGCTCTGTTGCAGATAATGGTTGCCGGTAAAAACTCCGTCGGTTTCGCCAAACAGCCTTGAGAGGAACAATTTCATATGATAAAATATATAAAAATAGGCTGTATTAGGTGGAACAGGTGTTTTCGACAATTCGGATGTTGGAGAAAAAATGATTTTGTTTGCTTTTGGGCTGGTAATTTCGGCGCTTATCATGTTGGCTCTGCCATGGCTTGTGGTTACGTTCGTAAAAGGCGATGGCGGAATGGCTATCTGCTTCCTTTTGTTTTTTGCAGTCAATCCAATTTACTCTGTAATCATTGGCGCGTATGCAGGAAAAGACGTAAGAATGTTATGGAGCTTGCCGGTTCTTTCGGCAATATTTTTTCTGGCTGGCACATGGGTGTTTTTTGATATGGGTGAGATGGCGTTTATTCTCTATGCGTCAGTTTACCTCGTTTTGGGAATAGCTGCTATGCTGGTTTCCGCATTCTTCTGGAAGAAGAGGCAGCGTTAAATTAGGTTTTGTCGGGAGGTTGTTATAATGAGAAAATGTATAAGATGCGGAACTGAAATGAAAGAAGGATGTACGATTAAAGTCGAGGGTGGAGGATATGGAATTGTACTGTCTACTGCTGAAAATGCACTTTTAAAAGGCAGAATAGGAAATCCGAAAGTTGCGATTTGTCCTCAGTGTGGAGAGGTGTCTTTTTAGGATGAGGTTGTGGTGAAGC
>CAJMEU010000156.1 GCA_905212515.1 uncultured Oscillospiraceae bacterium
ATTTGATTATAACAACGGCCGGCCGGGACTTTCTATAACAGATTTATGCATCTGGCCCGTGCCGGCGGGAAAGGCGGTGGGATTTTTGAAACCCTGTAATCTTTCAGGCACCGCCGGCCCTGTGCGTGAGGCCCAAGCCTACGTGGCCGCCCATTATGGGCAAAAGCTCACGCTGCGTGAAGTGGCCGGCGCCGTGCACCTGAGCAAAAACTATTTTAGTTTCCTCTTCCGCGCGCAAACGGGCCTCACCTTCACCCAATATGTCAATCGCCTGCGGGTGGAGAAAAGCAAAGAGTACCTGCGCTGCACCAGCCTGCCCATCGTGGAGGTGATGCTGCGCGTCGGTTTTGAGGATCAGAGCTATTTTTCCAAGGTGTTCAAGCAGAACACCCGCCTTTCGCCGGGGCAGTACCGCGCGCAGCGGCCAGCCTCTTAGAAAGCGATAGGGATGAAAGAGGGGATGCGTATGGGGCGGGATGCCCAAAGCAAAAGCCGGGATCTGTTTATCGTGGAAGTGGTGTGTGCCACCGTCATCGGCAACCTGGTGGGCGGCGTGCTGCTTTCCGGCTATCTGGATCATATCGGCTTGTCGCCCAAACTGAACGGCATCATCAGCGCCATTCCCGTGGCTGCCACGGTATTTCAACCCTTGGGGGCCATGCTGGGCCAGCGCAGCGGCAACTGCAAGCGTTTTGTGGTCACCTTTGCCGTGGTGCAGCGGCTGCTGTTTGCGGGGGTTTACTGCATCCCGCTGCTGTTGGGCGTGGATGTGCGCGCGGCCACGGCTGTGCTCATCTTCGGATGTGCCAACGGGTTCGCGGCCTTTATGACGCCCAATGCCACCAACTGGCTAATGGACCTTACCCCCGGCGACCTGCGGCAGGAATATTTCAGCCGGCGGGAGATCGCGCTGGTGGCCACGGGGGCGGTGATGAACCTGCTGATGGGCTTCCTCATCCAGTATTTTACGGGCGCCGGCGCGGCGCGGCAGGGGTATTTCATCCTCTCCTGCGTACTGCTGCTGTTCGCGGGCATCAATATTTTCTGCCTGCTCTCCATCCAGGCCCCGCCGTCCGCGCCTTCTGCGGCGGCCCGGCCGCCGCGGGACATCCTGCTGAAGCCCCTGCGCGACAGGCGTTTCCGCCCCGTTATCCTGGCCATCTGCCTGTATGAATTCGGCGCGCAATGTGCGCTCCCGTTTTGGAACATTCATACTTTGAGCAACCTGAAGCTCAGCTATGTGTACCTGACGGTCCTGGGCGTGGCGGTCTCTTTGGGCAAAGTGTTCACGCTCAAGCTGTGGATGCGCTTGGGCGGCCGGCGGGTGTGGTCGCAGGTGTGCGTGTTTGCCTTTGCGGCCATCGGCCTCAGCCATCTGCTCAACGCCTTGGCGTGGGAGGGCATGGCGGTCTGGTATATGCTCATTCCCTCCGCGGCGGGCACCCTGGGCTGGGCCTTGGTGGGCATGGGCACCCTCAATTTTGAATACGACAACGTGGAGGGGGAGGACCAGGCCATCTACATCTGTGTGGTGGAAGTGGCCTCGGGCGTGGTTGGGGTCCTGGGCACGATGCTGGGAGGTGTCATCATGGATCTTGTAGATGCCTGGGGCCCGGTGGTGGCTGGCCGTCCAGTGGCGGGCCAGCAGGTGGAGATGTTGCTTTCCTGTATCTTGCTGCTGTGCGCGGCAGGCTATCTGCACAGTGCCGTGCGCCGGGGCGTGCTCCATTGACAGAGCTGCCGTAAACAAGGATACTATAAACAAATGAAAGCGAGTGATCAAGCTTTGCGTATTTTGAACTTTGGCTCCATGAACCTGGATTATGTGTACCGTGTGCCGCATTTTGTGGCGCCCGGCGAAACGCTGGCGGCTGAGGGCCAGTCCCTCAATCCGGGCGGCAAAGGGTTGAACCAGTCCATCGCGCTGGCGCGGGCAGGCGCGGCCGTGTGCCATGCGGGCTGCGTTGGCGCGGGCGGTGAACAGCTGGCCGCCCTCCTGCGGGAAAACGGAGTGGACACCACGTTCCTTCGCCCGGTCAGCTGCCTGCAGGGCAACGCCATGATCCAAGTGAACGACGCGGGCGAGAACTGCATTCTGCTGTACGGCGGCTCCAACCGGGCCGTCACGCGCGAACAGGTGGACGAGACGCTGGCGCAGTTTTCGGCCGGGGATTACCTAGTGCTGCAGAACGAGATCAGCTGCCTTGACCATCTGGTCCGGCGGGCGGCACAGCGGGGGATGCACATCGTCCTGAACCCTTCGCCCTTTGAAGACCAGCTGCGGCAGCTGGACTACAACGCGATCTCCTGGCTGCTGGTGAATGAAGTAGAGGCCCGGCAGCTCACCGGGCAGACGCAGCCCGCGGCCGTCTGGGCGGCGCTGCACAGCCAATATCCCGCGCTGCGCCTGGTGCTCACGCTGGGCAGCGCGGGGGCGGTGTGCTTCACGCCGCAGGAAACGATGCGCCAGCCCATCTTCCCCGTGCAGGCCGTAGACACCACGGCTGCCGGGGACACCTTCACGGGCTTTTTCCTCGCCGCGCTGGTGGCGGGCCGGCCGCTGGCCGTCTGTATGCGCCGCGCGGCCATGGCCTCCGCACTCAGTGTGGGCAGACGGGGGGCCTCCTGCTCCATCCCCACCGCGCGTGAGGTGGAGGAAGCCCTGTGCGCCGCCGGCCAGGAGGGATGACCATGGACGAGATGAAAGCACTGCAGTCCCTGTTCGAGGAAAAAGAGGGCGTGCTGCCCTTCCTGCCCAACTTTATCCCGCGCAGCTTTGCCCAGCCGGGCACGCGTCTGCGCCTGCACCCGAACGATTATTACCCCCTGGGCCTTGAGCGCGGCGCCATCAAGGAACGCTGGTTCGTCAGCACCGTGCCTGCGCTCAACGGCCCCCTCGCCCCGCCTGACGAAGGCCTCAGCTACATCCCCCTGGCAAATGGGGGAAAGATCGCCTTCCGCGACGCGGTGGCCGGGTTGGGCGCGCGCCTTGTGGGCCGGGAGGTATGGCAGCAATACGGTACCTGGCCCATGTTCGCCAAATTTTTCGACAACGAAACGCCGCTGTTCCTTCACCTTCACCTGTGCCAGAAGGACGCCGAGGCCATCGGTATGAACGGCAAACCCGAGGCCTATTTCTTCCCCCACCAGTACAATGCCACCCAGGGCCGGTTCCCCCATACCTATTTCGGTTTTGATCCGGACGTGACGCGGGAAGAGGTGCGCGCCCGGATGCTGCACTATCGGGAGGAGGACACGCGCATCACGGAACTGTCCCGCGCCTTTCGTCTGCAATTGGACACCGGCTGGTATGTGCCGCCGGGGGTCGTCCATGCACCCGGCTCCCTGCTCACCTACGAACCCCAATGGAACTCGGACGTCAACTCCATCTACGAAAATGTCACCGCGGGCGAGGTGAACCCCTACAGCCAGTTCAGCGGCTGCGCGCCGGAGGATAAAAAAGAAGATATCGACTACCTGCTTGGCTATCTGGATTGGGAGAAGAACACGGACGCCCACTTCCGCAAGCATTACTTCCGCCCGCCGATGGCGTGCCGGGCGGGCGAGGGCTTCACCGAGGAGTGGATCGCCTACGGCAATCCCTTCTTCAGCGCCACGCGCCTCACCGTGCAGCCGGGCGCAGCCGTCTGTGTGGAAGACCCGGCGGCCTACGGCTGTATCCTCATCGAGGGCTATGGCCGCCTGGGCGCCTTTGCCTGTGAAACGCCCCACGTCATCCGCTACGGCAAACCCACGGCCGATGAATTCTTTGTCAGCGCCCCGGCCGCACGGCAAGGCGTAACCATCGCCAACGCCTCCGCCTGTGAGCCGCTGGTGCTGCTCAAGCATTTTGCGCTGCATCCGGATGCCCCGCGCCAGTAAAACAAAACCGCCCCAAGGTTAAACCTTGCGGCGGTTTTTTCCAGAAAGGGATCCCTGGCTTCTCAAGTGTTTTTCTGCTATAATGGATAAAACAGGCAAGGGGGTGTGCGCGATGCCGGAACTGCCGGAAGTGGAAACAGTCAGGCGTATCCTGCACCCGCAGCTGGCGGGCCAGGCCATCCGCGCGGTCACGGTGAACAGGGCGGACGTGCTGGCCCACCCGGCGCCGGATGAATTCTGCCGCGCTGTCGCGGGCAGGCGCATCGAGGGCGTGGGCCGACGGGGCAAATTTTTGCGCCTCGGGCTGGCTGGGGGCGGGGAGGTGCTGGTGCATCTGCGCATGACTGGCTGCCTGGTGGTGGCGCCGGCGGGTTGGCCGGAAGACAAGCACACCCACGTGGTCTTTCATCTGGACGGAAAGCGGGAACTGCGCTTTTCAGACGCCCGGCGCTTCGGCCGGCTGTGGCTGTGCCGGCCCGGGGAAGAAGACACTTTCAGCGGCGTGCACAAATTGGGCCCCGAACCCTTTGACGAAGCCTTTGACGCGGCCTATTTACAGCGTGTGCTCGGCGCCCGGCGCAGGGCCATCAAGGAATGCCTGCTGGATCAAAGCGTAGTGGCCGGCATCGGCAACATCTACGGCGACGAGATCCTGTTCGCCGCCCACATTCACCCCGGGCGCCCGGCCGCCTCCCTGTCAAAGCAGGAATGGGCGCGTCTGGCCGAAGCCGTGCCGGCAGTGCTGCAAAAGGGCATCGAGGCTGACCGTGTCACGCCCCAGGCCTATCTGGAAAGCAGAGGGCAGAGCTACCGCAGCGCGCCCTCCTTCGTGGTTTACGGCCATGAGGGCAGGCCCTGCCCCGCGTGCGGTACGCCCCTGCGGCGCATGGTGCTGGGCGGGCGCAGCAGCTGTTACTGCCCCGCCTGCCAGAAGGCGTGATCAACGGAAAAACTTTGCCGAGGAATTTGCCGAGGAAATGCCCCCTTTTCATTGACAAGCGCCCCGGCCTTGGCTATAATATCTCTGTTAGGACAAAGGCGTCCGCCAAGTTCCGCACCAGCCGGTGCAGGATCGGGCGGACGCCTCTTTTTTACGGAAAACAGAGAGGTAGGATCAAGATGGCGGCAAAGCATATTTTTGTGACAGGCGGCGTGGTGTCCGGGCTGGGCAAGGGCATCAGCGCGGCGTCCCTGGGCCGGCTTTTAAAGCAGCGGGGCCTGAAAGTGGCGGCCCAGAAGCTGGACCCCTATGTGAACGTGGATCCCGGTACCATGAGCCCTTATCAGCACGGCGAGGTGTTCGTCACCGAGGACGGTGTGGAGACGGACCTTGACCTGGGCCATTACGAGCGCTTTATCGACGAAGACCTGAACAAGCTGTCCAATCTGACCTCCGGCCGCGTGTACTGGAACGTGCTGCACAAAGAGCGCGCCGGTGAGTATCTGGGCCGCACGGTGCAGATCATCCCCCACGTGACCAATGAGATCAAGGCGTTTATCTGCGGCATCGACACCTACACCGGCGCCGATGTAGTCATCACCCAGATCGGTGGCACCATCGGCGTCATTGAAAGTCAACCCTTTCTCGAGGCCATTCGCCAGATCAGCCGCGAGTTGGGCAGAGAAAACTGCATGTTCCTGCATGTGGTGCTGGTGCCTTGGCTGAAATGCTCGGGCGAGCATAAAACAAAGCCCGCCCAGCACTCGGTGCACGAGCTGCAAAGCATGGGCATCATGCCGGATGTCATCATCGCCCGCTGCGACGAGCCGCTGGAGGACGGTATCCTGCAAAAATTGGCCGCCTTCTGCAACGTAGAGCCGGAATGTGTCATCGAGAACCGCACCCTGGGCAGCCTGTACGACGTGCCCCTGATGCTGCACGCCGCCCGGTTGGACGATCTGGTGTGCCGCCGCTTCGGCTTTGCCGACGACGAGCCGGACATGGCCGAGTGGAAGGAGCTGTGCGGCCGCATCGCCACTCTGTCCCGCCAGGTGACCGTCGCCATCGTGGGCAAATATGTAGAGCTGCACGACGCCTACCTCTCGGTGGTGGAGGCGCTGTATCACGGCGGATACGAGAACGACGCCGTGGTGAAGGTGCGCTGGGTGGACTCTGAGCAGCTGACCGAGGAGAATGTCGCCGAGAAGCTGGCCGGCACGGGAGGCATCCTGGTACCCGGCGGCTTCGGCGCGCGCGGCATCGAGGGCATGGTCCTGGCCGCGCGTTACGCCCGCGAGAGCGGCACACCCTACTTGGGCATTTGCCTTGGCATGCAGGTCGCCGTCATCGAGGCCACCCGCGGCCTTTGCGGCCTGCCGGACGCAAACTCCCGCGAGTTTGCGCCGGACGGCGTAAACTGTGTCATCGACCACATGCCGGATCAAAAAGGGAACTTGCCCAAAGGCGGCCCCCTGCGTCTGGGCGCGTATCCCTGCCATTTGCTGGCGGGCAGCCGCCTGCGGGCCGTCTACAACGCCGACACTGTGCAGGAACGCCACCGCCATCGCTACGAGGTGAACAACGAATACCGCTCTGCACTGGAGGAGGCGGGCATCCTCCTCAGCGGCACCTCGCCGGACGGCCGCCTGGTGGAGGCCATAGAAAATCCCGCCCATCCCTTCTTCGTGGGCGTGCAGGATCACCCGGAATTCAAAAGCCGTCCCACCCGCGCCCCTCCCCTCTTCCGCGCCTTCATTGCCGCCGCACTGCAAAAGAAATGCTCTTGAATGCTCCGGTTATCCTGTGCTATGATTAAGGAATTGTTTGGAATGGGGGCTTCTCTCGTGGCGATATATTCCTGTAATTGGATACGGGGGGGGCTTGTGTGATTTAGCT
>CAJMEU010000157.1 GCA_905212515.1 uncultured Oscillospiraceae bacterium
GGGAAGGGGCTTGGCCAGGCCACATAGGACGCCCAGCCCCCAGCCCGCCAGGCCCGGTACCCCCTCATTGGCACCGTACTTGTCCGGGTCGTGGATCTGGACCGCCTGGTTCCACAGCGCGGGCCGGGGCCCCACCACGCTCATCTGCCCCGCCAGGATATTGAACAGCTGGGGCAGCTCGTCCAGGCTGGTTTTGCGCAGGATGCGGCCGCATTTGGTGATCCTTGCCTCCGGGTCCTTCAGCAGATGGGTGGGCACGTCTCCCGGCGTGTCGGCATACATGGTGCGGAATTTGAGGATATTGAAATACGTTTTGCCTTTGCCCACACGCTTTTGTTTGAACAGAACCGGGCCTTTTGAATCGCACTTCACCCAAACAGCCACCGCCAGCAGCACGGGAGACAAGACCACCGTGCCGGCCAAGGCCATGATAAAGTCCAGCGCACGTTTGATCACACGCCGATACATCCAGTTTCCTCCTCAAAAGCGCCTTTATTCGTAATGATGCTCTTCGTGGGTGAAGGTGGGCACCATGTCAATGAGCGCCTGCACCAAATTCTCGCTGTTGTTGGAATAGGCGATGGCCTTCAGGGAGGCCAGATGGTCGAAGAAGGTGGCCTTGTTCAATTCCAGCGGGGAGCCGACGAAAATTTTCCGATTGTCGGTTTTGCGCACGCCCTCTTCGTCCATCAACAGCTCTTCGTACAGCTTTTCGCCCGGGCGCAGGCCTGTGAAGCGGATCTCGATATCCTTATAGGGGATGAGGCCGGACAGCTTGATCAGGTTTTCGGCCAGATCCAAAATTTTCACCGGCTTGCCCATGTCCAGCACGAAGATCTCGCCGCCCTGCCCCATCTCGCCGGCCTCCAGCACCAGGTTGACGGCCTCGGGAATGGTCATGAAATAGCGCACAATATCCGGGTGGGTGACGGTAACGGGCCCGCCGCCGGCGATCTGTTCTTTGAACAGGGGGATCACCGACCCATTGGAGCCCAGCACGTTGCCGAAGCGCACGGCCACGAATTTGGTGTGGCTCTTCTGCGCCAGGGCCTGCACGATCATCTCGCACAAGCGCTTGGTGGCGCCCATCACGTTGGTAGGATTGACAGCTTTGTCCGTGGAAATCAGCACAAAGCGCTCGGCGCCGTATTTTTCCGCCGAGACGGCCACATTGTAGGTGCCGAACACGTTGTTCTTCACCGCCTCTTCGGGCGAGTCCTCCATCAGGGGCACATGCTTGTGGGCCGCCGCGTGGAACACCACGTCCGGGTGCAGCCGCTCGAACAGGGCGTCCATCTTTTTGGAATCGCGCACCGAGGCGATGTACACTTCCAGGTCCAGCTTGGCGCCGTAGCGGCGCGCCAGCTCCTGCTGGATGGAATAGGCGCTGTTCTCGTAGATATCCACGATAATCAGGCGCTTGGGCCCGCAGGCTGCGATCTGACGGCACAGCTCGCTGCCGATGGAACCGCCGCCGCCCGTCACCAGCACGGTTTTGCCGCGCACCAGGCGGCTGGAGGTATCGGTCAGTTCCACTTCCGGCCGGCCCAGCACGTCCTCCACTTTCACGTCACGCACACGGGACAGGAAATCCTTGCCGTCCGCGATCATTTTCACAATGTCCGGCAGGATGCGCACGTTGCACTTTGTCTTGTTGCAGATGCTTAAAATGCGGCGCTTGTTCTCGTCGTCCACCGTGGGAATGGCCAGCAGGATGGTCTCGATCTCGCACCGTTCCACCAATTCAGGGATGTCGTTGGTGGTGCCCATGATCTGCACCCCCATGATGGCGCGGCCCACTTTTTCCGGCGCGTCGTCCACACAGCAGATGATGTTCATGTCCGGCGCTTTGTTCTTGGCCACCTCGTGCAGCAGGGTACTGGCCGCGTCGCCCGCGCCGATCATCAGCGTGCGCCGACGGGACACCTTGCGCTTGGCCAGGGTGGTGTTGCGGTACATGCGGTAAGTCAGGCGCGAGTAGAGTGTGAGCGACGAGGCGAACAGTGCACTGAGGAAATACACGGGGATGGGCACCCGCCGCTCCTGCCCCCACAAAAGCAGGGTGACGCCCACAAAAATGGCCACGGCGATGACAGAGGCCACGCACAGGCGGAAGAACTCGACGATCTCCGCATAGCGCCACAGGCTGTCGTACATGCCCATCAGGCCGTAGACGATCTCGTAGCAGCAGACGAAGAAGAAACAGCTTGCCACCAGCAGGCTGTTGTACTCGGAAAAAGAGGTGCGTCCCTGGATCATGATCCAAGGCAGCAGATACGACACTGTGACCACCACAATGTCGAACGCGATCAATATCTGCTTGCGGAAGCGCTGGGCGAACTCCGTCAAATATTTTGTCAATCGGATCACCAAACTTTACGTTTTGTCGGGGCCTCATTTGTCTATATCTGTTATATTTTACAACATTTCGAACCAATAATCAATCAAAAGGGGCAAAAGAGCACATCTGCCCCGAAAAAGGCCAAAAGCGGAACGGCGGGGCCCCTGCCCCTCGTTCCGCTTTTCCTTTGCCGGCGCGGCACCTCGGGCTGCGAAACAGCGCGCTTCACGCCTCCCCCGCTTCCTCCGCCTCGTAAGCCTCCTGCTCTTCCACAGCCTGTTCCCACTCGGCCAGGGCTTCGTCCTGGCGAAAGCGCGCCTCGTCCAAAGCGTCGCATACTTCCCGCAGGCGGAGGTGGTCCCGCAGCACCTCCGGGTCGTTCACGTCACCCTCCAGGTCGATGATCTTGATGGCCAGCGCCTCCAGCTCGTCCTCCAGGGCCTTGACTGTCTCCCGCAGCTGGGCGCGGCGGCGGCGCTGTTCCTTTCCGTAGGCGGGCTTGGCCGGGTCTTTCTTCGCCGGCTCCTCCGCCTGCGCGGGCGCTCCGCGGTGCATCCGCGCGTCATAACTGTCGTACCGCGCCGCGCCGCCATCCTCCAGATAAAGGATGGGACAGCCCAGGCTGTTCATCAAATAGCGATCGTGGGTCACCAGTACCAGCGTGCCCTCGTACGCAGCCAGGGCGGCGGTCAGGCTCTCGCGGGTGTAGATATCCAGATGGTTGGTCGGCTCGTCCAAAAACAGCAGGTTGGGCCGCTCCAGCAGGATCTCGGCAAAGCGCAGGCGCGCCAGCTCGCCGCCGGAGAGGGCCGCGCAAGGCTTGAACACATCCTCGCCGCGAAAGTTCAGTTTGGCCAAATGGCTGCGCACATCCAGTTCCGTCATGCGGGGATATTTGTCCCAGATGGCGCTGATGACCGTGCCGCCCCGGCGCAGCTGCTGCTGCTCGAAGATGCTGGGCTTGGCCCCCGCGCCCAGGCGCACGATGCCCGTCTGAGGCCGCAGCTTGCCGTCCAGCACGCGCAGCAGCGTGGATTTGCCCGCGCCGTTGGGCCCGGCGATCACCAGCCGCTGGCCCCGCGTCACCTGCAAATCCAGGGCCTTCACCAATTCCCTGCCGCCCAAAGTGATGCCGATGTTTTTGGCCGTCAGCAGTTCGTTGTAGGGCGTCACATCGAACTCGAAACGAAATTTCAGATCCGTGTGATGGGTCCTGGGGGCGGCGGTGATCTCCAGCTTTTCCAGCTGCTTGCGCCGGCTTTGGGCCATTTTGGTGGTGGAGGCCCGCACCAGGTTGCGCGCGATATAGTCCTCCAGCTTGGCGGCCTTTTCCACATCGGCGTCGTGCTGTTTCTGCTGCAGGGCCACGGCCGCTTCCTTCTGGGGCAGGTAGGCCGAGTAATTGCCCTTGTAGCTGACCAAACCGTGAGCCTCGATCTCGAAAATACGGTTGCACACCGCGTCGAGGAAGTAGCGGTCGTGGCTGACCACCATAATGGCCCCGGGATAGGTCTTCAGATAATTTTCCAGCCATTCCATGGTGGCAAAATCCAGGTGGTTCGTGGGCTCGTCCAAAATCAGCAGATCGGGCTTTTGCAGCAGCAGCTTGGCTAGGCACAGGCGCGTGTGCTCGCCCCCGGACAGCACAGCCACGCTTTTGCCGTAAGTCTCGGGCGGGAAGGCCATGCCGTTCAGGATCTTTTTGATCTGCGTGTCCATGTTGTAGCCGTCGGCCGCGTCAATGACGGCCTGCAGGGCCGCGTGGCGCTCCATCAGGGCGCCGTCGCCCGGGGCGGCGGCCATTTGGGCCTCCACCCGCTTCATTTCGGCCATGGCGTCCAGCACAGGGCGAAAGGCGTTCTCCATCTCGCCGTAAACGGTGCGGCCGGGGTCCAGCACGCTGTTTTGTTCCAAATACCCCACCACCGTGCCCCGGGCGAAGGACAATTCGCCGCTGTCGGGCTCGTACTCCCCGGTGATGCACTTGATCAGCGTGGTCTTGCCCGCGCCGTTCTCGCCGATGACGCCCACCCGGTCCTGACTGTCCAGGATGAAGCTGACATCCTCCAGGCACACCTCGGCGCCAAAATATTTTTTCAGGTTCTGTATGGTCAATAACATAATTACTCTCTCAAATGATAAATCTGCACGTCTTCGTTTTCGTATAAAAGTTCAAATTCGCTGAGCTGGCCTACATCCCCGGGGTATTGGGCCGAGTACACCAGGTACTGGATGCCCGCCTCCCTGCACAGGGCCGCCGCCTCGCCGGGCGGGGTGGCCGCGCTGAACAGCGCCGCGTTCACCGCCTGTTTTTCAGCCAGCAGCTGCTCCGACACGCCCATGTTGGTGACGGCATAGGTATATCCCTCCATATACGCCTGCCGGCCGGACAAAGCCGTGTACAGGCTGGAGATGCCGTCCCCGGAACCGGCCATGCTGTGGATGCGGTTGGTGGCGAACACCGCGCCTCCATCCGTGTTTTCCCGCAGCCACCGGGCCGCGGCTTCATCGCCGGCCGTGGCCGTGCTGACGTAAGGATATTTGGGAATGACATCCAGGTTGCGTCCCAGCTGGCGCAGGCCGCTGCCCGTAAAGTTTACCACAAGCACGGCCGTGGTGGCAAGGCCCAAAGCGCCGCACAGGGCCATAACTTTGGCGAATGCGCCTTTTTTCAGCCGCGGAAGCTGATCGATCGCCAGCAAATTCATAAAGAAAATGGCAATGAGGGCAAAGTAAAGCTGGCTGTAAGAGGGGTGCCAAAAGAGGAAAAAGGCCAGCCAGCCGCCGGCCACCACACCGTTGGCGAACAGTCGCGGCGCAGGCAGGCGCCACAGGTTTTTCACGTCGCCCGCAAGGCCCTTTACATACAGCGGGAACTGGAACGGCTGCATACAGAAACAGTGCCCCACACAGGCCAATACCACGCACGCCCACCAGGTAACGGCGTTGTACCCGCGCACGCCGGCCAGGGCCGCGTACACCGGCGAGGCCTCGATGGTTTTATAGCCCAAGTGCACGCTGTTGTTGGCGCCGGAGGAAAAAATGACGAAATACACCACCGCGAAGATGGCCGCCGCGCCCGCCAGGCACACCAGCGCGCGGCCGTATTTGGGCCTGCGCGCCAAGGCGAACAGCATGGTGATGCAGAAACTGCACAGCACGATGGCCGCCGCCGGCCCTTTGGCAAAGCACACCATCACCGTGGCGCACAAAAATGTGGCCACATACCGCACGCTGACGGCAAAGCCCCTTTCCGCCATGCCGAACAGCAGGATGGCAAAAATGGAGATAAAGATCAGCGCCGTGGACTGGCTGTTCACGTTGGTGATCAGGTGCATCAGGTTGGTGTTGCTGAAGATCCCCGTGCCGCTGCGCAGCGCCGCGCCCAAGCTGGCGCAGTTGAACAAAAACAGCGAGGCGGTAAAGGCCAGCGCTTTGTTTTCACTGCCTTTGTAGAACTGCACGCCCAAGGCATAAACGCAGCACAGCAGCGCCGCTAGCACCAGCGGCCCGGCGTACAGGGTGAGGATGTCCCAGCAGGATACGCCCGACACAAGGCTCAGGCCGCCCATCACCAGTTCGGTGAGATAATGGTAGGAAAGGCGCACGCCGGAAAAGCGGATATCCTGGGGCGGGAAACCCAGCGCGAAGGACTGGGCGTTGCCGATGTTCCACAGCACGTCCTGGTTGGGCACGATGGCCTCTGCCGCAGCCGGATGGGCGTTCTTTACCGACACCATCAGCCCAAATAGCGCCGCCAGCGCGCCCCACAGGGCCAGGCGGCACAAAAAGCCGCCGTCCGCGTATAAAGCGCGCAGCGTTCCGCGAGGGCGCAGCCGCACCATCCCCAACAAGAATACAAGGCCCAGCACCGGCGGCAATACGCGCAGCAGCCCCAAAAGTCCCAAGCGGATGCACACACAGGCCAAAGCGGCTAAAAAGCCGGTGCCGTACAGAATGGCCAGCGGGTTTTCCATGCCGGGCAGCGCCTTTTCCAGCCCGGAAAGGCGGGCAAAAAAGCGCCCGGGCAAGTCCAGATAGAGCACGGCGCACAGCGCCGTGAGGCCGGCACCATATACGGTGCCGCCGGAAAAGCGCACCAAAACAAGCCATGCGAGCACCCCCAGGGCACACACCGCCAGTTTCGTGCGGGCAAAGCCGTTTTTCAGTTGTAAAAACATCTGCCGCAGTTTTGTCCCCCGCCGTGCAAAGGCCGCCCGGTGGCCGCGGCCGGGGCGGGGGGCTTTGGTGGGG
>CAJMEU010000158.1 GCA_905212515.1 uncultured Oscillospiraceae bacterium
ATTACCGCTCCACCACCAATATCCTGGATGCGGCGAACTGTGTCATGCGTCACAATCTGGCGCGCAAGGGAAAAACCTTGTGGACCCAGAACGGCAGCGGCGACAAGATTCTGCACTATGAGGCGGATTCGGAATTGGATGAGGCCGCGCATATCGCCACGGTCATTGGCCAGAATGTCAAAAAAGGCGCGCGGCTGCGCGACCATGCGGTGCTGTACCGCATGAACGCCCAGTCTGGCCCCATCGAGAACTATTTCGCCCGGGCGGGCATCCCGTATAAAATCGTGGGTGGCCAGCGCTTTTACGACCGCAAGGAAATCAAGGACATGCTGGCCTATATGAGCATCGTGGCCAACCGCCAGGACGATCTGCGTCTGCGGCGCATCATCAACGAGCCGACGCGCAAGATCGGCGCTACCACCGTGCAGGCCGTGGCTGATCAGGCGGCGGCCGAGGGAATCGCCATGCTGGACGTGATCGCCCGAGTGGGGGATTATCCACAGTTGGGCCGCGCGGCGGCTTCGCTGCACAGCTTTTACAATATCTACGGCCGTCTGTGCGAGGCGTACGACACCTTGCCTTTAGATGAATTTGTGGCGGAGATCCTATCCATCACCGGTTACCGCGCCATGCTGGAAGCTTCCGGCGAGGAAGGGGAGACAAGGCTGGAAAACATCGGCCAATTGGTGTCCACCGTAAAAACCTACGCCGACCAGCGTGGCCCCGAGGCGAGCTTGGCGGGCTTTTTGGAAGAGGTTGCGCTGATCAGCGACATCGACAGTTACGACGAAAACTCCGACGTGGTGGTACTGATGACCATGCACGCCGCCAAGGGCCTGGAGTTCGACTATGTGTTCATTGTGGGCCTGGAAGAGGGCATCTTCCCCAGCGAGATGAGCCGCTACTCCGACGACGACCTGGAGGAGGAGCGCCGCCTGTGCTACGTGGGTATCACCCGGGCCAAAAAAGAGCTGTATCTGTCCAGTGCCGCCTCGCGCATGCTGTTCGGGCAGACCAGGCGCAACAAACCCTCGCGTTTTTTGGAAGAGATCGAACCGGAGCTTGTCCAGCACGAGGAGAGCGCGGCGGCGGTGCGCATGCGCGCGGCGCGCGAAACATATATGCAGCGGCAGAACGGGTATCTGGATCGCAACTATAACCGCGCCCCCGCCGGGCAAGGCGGCTACGGCGGCTATGGGGGCTACCAGGGGACGGGCGGCGGTTACGCCAGCCGCACCGCCGCCGGCGCCCGCGCAAGCGGGGCGGCCGCGCCGCGGCCCGTGGGCGGAGCTTCCTCTATCCAGGCGGGCAGCGCCGTGCGGGCCGACCGCCCGGCCGCGGGCGGCGACGTGCGCTATCAGCCCGGCGACGTGGTGGAGCACAAGGTGTTCGGCCGCGGCACGGTGCTGAAAGTGACGCCTGTGGGCGGGGATCATATTGTGGAGATTCGTTTCGACACGGCGGGCGTGAAAAAGACCATGGCCAATTATGCGCCGCTGAAACGGGTGTGACCACAGGGCAAAGAAAGTGGGACAATGGGCAGGCGGCTGTTTTGCGAATGGGGCCCTTGACCGCATCGTGCGCACCTGTGTGGACAAGCAGACAGGGAAGCTGCTGCCCAGCGAGGTGCTGAAACAAAATTATGCAAAAGTGCTGTATGACACCACGGGCCTGAAGATCACGGACGGGCCGGAAAGCGAGGATATTCCATGAAAGTAAGATTGATCGCCCATACGCCTGACCCGGAAAAAGTAGTGGCGGCCGCGGCAAAGCTGTGCTATTCGAACGCCCACATCGACGATCTGCTGGAGGGGCTGACGCCGGAAAAAAGCCGGGAATTTGTGGAGCGCTTGGCCAGCATGGGCCACGAGAGCCCCACCGAACATGCCAGTTTTACCTTTGCCATCGAAGGGGTCTCCCGCTCGCTGCTGGCGCAGATCACGCGGCACCGCATCGCCTCCTACAGCGTGCAGAGCCAGCGCTATGTGAATCTGCACGCCTTCGATTACGTGCTGCCGCCGGAGGTGGAGGGCGACGCCGAGGCCATGGCGGCCTTTGAAGAGGCCATGGGGGAACAGGCGCGCCAATATCAGCACATCACGCAGCTGCTCAAGGAAAAGCACAGGGAAGCCTTTCTGGCCGAAGGGAAGGACGAAAAAACGGCCAGCCGTCTGGCGGAGAAAAAAGCCATCGAGGATGCCCGCTTCGTGCTGCCCAACGCTTGCACCACGAAAATGGTGGTGACGATGAACGCCCGCAGCCTGAACAATTTCTTCCGCCACCGTTGCTGCAACCGCGCCCAGTGGGAGATCCGCGCGCTGGCGGACGAGATGCTGCGCCTGGTGTGCGAAGTGGCGCCCAGCCTCTTCGTGCGCAGCGGCCCGCCCTGCGTGTCCGGCCCTTGCCCAGAGGGCACCATGAGCTGCGGACAAGCCTCCGCCATGCGGGACAAGTACGCCAAACTGAAAACGCAGGGCTGAAAATTGATCGGTGGGGAGAGACATGGAGTGAATGAGGGGATTCTGATCGTTTTGGAAGGGCTGGACGGCAGCGGCAAGGCCACACAGGCCCAGCTTTTGTACGACGCGCTGAACGGCGGCGGCCGGCCGGTGAAAAAAATCACCTTTCCCAATTACGGCAGCGATTCCAGCGCGCTGGTGAAAATGTATTTGGGCGGGGCCTTTGGCCAGCATGTGGACGATGTGAACGCCTATGCGGCCTCCAGTTTCTATTCGGTGGACCGATATGCCAGCTATAAGACTGAATGGGGCGCGTTTTACCACGCCGGCGGCCTGGTGATCGCCGACCGGTACACTACCTCCAACGCGGTGCACCAGTGCGCCAAACAGCCGCGGCCCCAGTGGGACGCCTACCTGGACTGGCTGTTCGACTTCGAGTATCGAAAGATCGCCATCCCCGCGCCCGACCTTGTGGTGTACCTGGACGTGGACCCGGAGGTGACCCAGCGCCTGATGAGTGCCCGCTACCAGGGCCATGAGGAAAAAATGGATATTCAGGAGCGCGATACGGCCTATATGCGCAGCAGCCGCGAGGCGGCCCTGTACTGCGCCGAAAGGCAAGGATGGCAGCGTGTGTCCTGCTGCGAAAACGGCGCTATGCGCCCGCGCGAAGCCATCCACAAAGATGTTCTGGCGCTGGTGGACAGCTGCCTGGCAAGCAAGAGAATGCAGTGAGAGGTGTACCACATGGAAGAGAATCGCACACAGCCGACCGCCGAAGAACTGGTAGAATATGCGCGTAAACTGGCACAGCTGACGGCGCGCGTCCAGCAGATGACGCCGGAACAGCGGCAAAAGTACACGCAGAAGATCGCCGAGGTAAAAGAGCGCGTGGAGAAACTGACGCCTGCTATGCGCGCCGCCTATGACGACGAATTGGTCCGCCTGGGGGCGGCCGTGCCTGCGGCAGCACCGCGGCAGGAGAAACCGGCGGCGAAAGCCGCGCCGCCCCGTCCGCAGCCCAAGCGGGAAGCGCCGCGTCCTCCGCAGCCTCAGCCGGAGGAGCAGGAAGAGCCGGAGGAGGAAGAGGTGGATGATGAGTATGAGCATGAATATGAGGACGAAGAACCTGTGAAAAAGAAGAAAAAGAAGAGCTATGGCTGCCTGGCGGTGATCGTGGTGCTGCTGGTGCTATTCGGCGCCGTTTGCGGCGCCGGCATGTGGGCCTTCAATGAGGTCAGCGGCCGCCGCGGCCACAACAGCATTACCACCACGGTGGAGATCGCCCAGGGATCCGGCCCGCTCACCATCGGCAATGTGCAACAGGACAGCGGCATTTTCAAATACGGCCCCGCGTTCCAAGTGTATGTAAAGGTGAAAAAGGCCGCGCCCACGCAGCAGTACGTGACTTTTGAGCTGAACAGCATCATGAGCTACGATGAGATCATCAAGCAGCTGCAAACCATCAACAACGACCGGGATACCGTGCGCGTCACCTTCCCCGAGGGGATCCCGGCAGTGGAGTTCGCCAATCGTGTGGAAGCGGCCGGCTTGTGCACGGCCGAAGAGTTTTTGGCCAGCGCCAACGAGGAGGATTTCAGCGATCTCAGCTTCTGGAACAAACGGGACGAGAATCCCAACCAGTTCATGAAATGCGAGGGCTATTTGTTCCCGGACACCTATGAGTTTTTCGCCGACGAGGACGTGCACAACATTGTAAAGCGGCTGTATGCCGAGTTCGATTCCAAAATCACCGATGAGATGTATGGGCAGATCCAGGACATGGGCTTCACCTTGTCCCAGTTTGTGACGCTGGCCAGCATCGTACAGGAAGAGGCCGGCGGCGGGGAGCATCAGGCCGACGTGGCGGCAGTGTTCATGAACCGCCTGGCCCCAGGCTCCCCGGTCAATTTGCTGCAGAGCAACTGCAGCAGCTATATCCAGAACGAGAACGACAACAACTACCTGTACAATACCGTGGCTTGGTATTACGGCGACTGGAACGCCATCCCGCAGAATATCATTGACGCCTATGACACCTACAGCACGCCGGGCCTGCCGGCGGGCCCCATCTCAAACCCGGGGCTGGACGCCATGGTGAACACGCTGAAGTATAAAGAAAGCCCTTATTACGGAGACTACTATTTCTTCGTGACCGATACGCTGGGCAACTACTACTTCAATAAAACGGCGGACGCCCATCAGGCGCAGGTAAACCAGCTGATCGCCAACGGCACCATGCCCGGCTGAGCGGCCGGCAAATGACAAAGGCCGTGCCCTAAAGGACACGGCCTTTTTGCAAGGAGAGGGCCTATGAAAACACCTGAACTGCTGAGCCCGGCCGGCGACCTGGAGCGGCTGCAATATGCGGTGCGCTACGGCGCGGACGCGGTCTACTTTGCCGGCACAGAGTTCGGCATGCGCTCGGCGCCCAAAAATTTCACGCCGGATCAGATCGCCGAGGGGGTGGCCTTTGCCCATGCCCATGGCAAACGGGCTTACCTGGCACTGAACACCATGCCCACCAACGAGGAAGCCGCCCGCCTGCCGGATTTCGTGCGCACGGTGCGGGACAGCGGCATCGACGCCTTCATCGTGGCCGACTTGGGCGTATTGAGCGTGGTAAAGCGTGTGGCGCCGGAGGTGGACGTGCATTTTTCCACCCAGGCGGGCATTGCCAATTACCTGGCCGCCAACGCCGCCTATGATCTGGGCGCCAAGCGTGTGGTGCTGGCGCGGGAGCTGTCTCTGCGGGACATCGCCGTCATCCGCGACAACACGCCGCAGGATCTGGAGCTGGAGGCCTTTGTGCACGGTTCCATGTGTATGTCCGTGTCCGGGCGCTGCCTGTTGTCCCATTATCTGACGGGGCGGGACGCCAATCGGGGCGCCTGCACCCAGCCCTGCCGCTGGAAGTGGAACCTCACCGAGGAAAGCCGCCCGGGACGCGCATATCCCGTGGGCGAAAACGAGGAGGGCAGCTATATCCTGAACGCGGACGATCTGTGCACGGCGCCCTTCATCGACCTGATCTGCCAGGCCGGTGTGGACAGCCTGAAGATCGAGGGCAGGGCCAAGACCTTTTATTATGTCGCCTCGGTGACGTCGGCCTACCGCCGCGCGCTTGACGCCTATCTGGCCTCCCCCGATTCGTTCATGTGCCCGGAAGACGTGCTGGACGAACTGACGCGCACCTCCCATCGGCGCTATTCCACCGGCTTTTACTTCGGCCCGGAGGACGCCGTGCAGAACACGGCCGCCGGCGGCTATATCCGCGATTGGGAGGTGGTGGGTGTGGTGGACGCCTGGCAGGACGGTTTGGCGGCCTGTACTCAGCGGGGAAAATTTACCCTGGGCGACCAGCTGGAAGCGCTGACGCCGGACGGGCAGATGGTGCCCTTCACACCGGGGGCCATCTACGACGAGGAAGGGACATCCATAGAAGCCACGCCCCATCCGAAAATGCGCTTTGCCGTGCCCTGCGAAGAAGCGCTGCCTTCCTTTACCATCCTGCGCCGCAAGGCGCCCAAGGGCGGCATGACGGAATAAAACGCCGCAGCCACATCATGCGAAAAAACAAAATGCCGGCCCCGTTGTTCTGGGCCGGCATTTTGTTTTACTCTTAAACCCAGATAGGCCAAAATTTCGCGGTAACGCTTGGTGGCCAGCTCGCTGGGCGCGCCCTTGCGGCAGAAGGCGAGCTTGGCCAGTTTGGGAACCACGCGCTCTACCACGATTTGCCCGTCCACGGTTTTGCTCCTCAGCGCCTCGAATGCTTCCCGGAAACGGGGGTCGTTTTTGGCGCAGTCGTAAAAGGAGAGCACGTAGACGTATTCGAACAAATTATAATTGCGGAACGGATATTCCACCTGCATGAACAGCGTGCCAATGCCGTAATGACAAGGGCCGATGGGTTTGCGGATCACCCAATGCTGCAGAAGGAATTCCACGGCGCGGTCCAGCGCCGGTTCCCGGTTCAGCGATCCGCTGAAACGGAAGGCGCTGAGAGCAGTGAGCGTCGGCTGCGGGTTGGAATATTCCGTTTCGGGCCCGCGGCCATAAGAAAATTTATTGCAGCGCCAGCCGCCATCCTTGTACTGGGTCGTCAAAAGGT
>CAJMEU010000159.1 GCA_905212515.1 uncultured Oscillospiraceae bacterium
CCGTCAGGGGCGTGGGTCTTCGCAGAAGACCCCGTTGCGTTTCCATAGGCGCAGCTCCCTGTTTCTGCCGACGGGGTTTGGGGGCCTCGGAGCACCGGCGTCAAAAAAATCATGGCCTTCTTATTTCGAATGGCCATGATTTTTAGCCGGTGCGGAAGCCCCCGACGCTCTTTGCTACTTTCTCAACGCTGAGAAAGTAGAAACCCGCCATAAAAATAAACGTAAAACCATCGCACGCACCCGGCCGCCCGCAGAGCCCTGCGCCTTTGCTTCTTTCCGGCGCAAAAAGAACAATCTCGCCTCACTCATACTTCTTCGCCGCCGCATACAGCGGCACAAAAACAACCGCCAGCCCCACCAGGGTCAGCCCCAGCCCCAGGTACTGCCGCGGCGCCGCCGGCGCCAGCAGGGCCGCCGCCCCGTACAAAACCGGCATCCCCACCAGCAGCCCCAGGGTCGAGGCGCGGGCCGCCCGCACCACGTGGGGCCAGTTGCGGTTGTTGAAATGCACGCCCGCCATGTTCATGCGGAAAAAGCCGTCGCTGTAAATGCTGATCTTGTTCTCGTCGTAATAGCGGGGCAGCTTCTCCCGCGCCAGCAGGCAGAAGTAGCCGCCGAAAATGGCCATCAGCACCTCCAGGGTCAGCAGCCCGGCCGCCATCTCCTCCACCGTGTGGCCCAGCGCCAGCAGCCCGGCCAGGTCCAGAAGGGCCGCGGCCAGGCACGCCAGCCAATGCCCCGCCTTTTTCACCCGGCGCGGCTTTGCCTCCTGTTCCTCCGAAAGATGAATGGCCTTCTGCACCAGCTCCTCCACGTGGCCCGCGTCCAGCGGCCGCGCGCTTGGCACGCGCTCGCAGGCCAGCAGCTCCGTGGCCGTCACGCCCAGGGCCTCCGCCAGGGGCGCCAGCACCTCGATGTCGGGCATGCTCAGCCCCCGCTCCCACTTGCTCACCGCTTTGTCGGACAAAAACAGCCGCGCGGCCAGCTCCTTCTGTGTAAAGCCTTTTTCCTTGCGCAGGGCCGCCACGAACGCGCCGAACTTCTCCCGGTCGATCTCGAATTTCCCGCTCATCGGCTTCACCTTCCCGCCCCTATTGTAGCCCATTTACCCCGCCCGGGCAACCGACTGGCGGTAGAATCCCCTGTTCCCGCACGAAAAAGGGCGGCCCCACGGCGGCCGCCCGGCATCATAGAACCACGATCTCCGCCCCCAGCAGGGCCGCGTCCTCCTCCTCGTGGGTCACCACGGCAAGGGGACGGCCTTTACAGGCCCGCAGCACAAAGGCGGCCGTCCGGGCCTTGGCCCCGTCGTCCAGGCCCTTGAAGGGCTCGTCCAGCACCACCGCGCCGCAGCCCTGGGCCAGCACGGTCCGCAGCACCGCCACCCGCCGCTGCTGGCCGCCGCTGAGGGCGCCCGCCGGCTTGTCCGCCTCCGCGGGCCCCAGGCCCACTTCGGCAAAGGCGTCCAGCAGTTCCCGCCGCCCAAAGCCGCACACCAGGCGCACGTTGTCCAGCGCCGTCAGGCCCTCCAGCAGCCGGTCCTCCTGAAAGGCGGCGGCAATGCGCGCCCCGCCCGTCTCCGCCCGGCCCGCCTGGGGCTTCTCCAGGCCCAGCAGCACCCGCAGCAGGGTGGTCTTGCCCCGGCCCGAGGGGGCCATCACGCACACGGGCGCCTCCCGGGGAAAGCGCACCGTCACCTGCTCCAGCACCGTCTGGGCCCCGTAGCGCAGCGTCACGCCCTCCACGCCTACGGCGGCGGGCGTGCCGCTCTGCGCCGGGCGGCACACGGGGCCGCGCACGCGGTGCACGGGCCGCACGGCGGCGGCCAGCGCCCGCAAAAACAGCTTTTCAAAGGCCAGGCTCAGCAGCACGATCACCACCGTCCAGGCCAGCAGCTCGGCCGTGTCGAACAGCAACTTCGCGTCGTACAGCTTTTCGCCGATGCTCCCCCGCGTGATGCCGATCACCTCCGCCGCCACGCCGCTTTTCCAGCACAGGCCCAGGCCCACCCGGCAGGCGGCCGTGAAGGACGGCAGCGCCGCGGGCACGTACAGGTACCGCACTTTTCCCCATCCCGTCAGGCCGAACACCCGCGCCATCTCCAGCAGCTTGCCGTCCACCCGGCCCAGGCCCTCCAGCACGTTGGTGTACACCACGGGCAGCACCATCAAAAAGCTGATGAACACCGCCAGATTGCCGGCGTTTTTCAGCCACAGCAGCGCCAAAATGATAAAGCTGGCCACGGGGATGCTGCGCACCGTCAACATCAGGGGCCGCAGCAGCGCCCGCACCGGGGGCATCCAGGCGGCCAGGCCCGCCAGCAGCACGCCGCACACGGCGGCCAGCAAAAAGCCGCCGATGATGCGCCCGGCGCTGAAGGCCACCGTGGCCCAAAACCCCGCCGTGGGCAGCAGCCGCGCCAGCGTGGCGCACACCGCCAGCGGCGACACCAAAAACAGCTTTTGGCCGATGGCCGTGGCAGCAAGCTGCCACACCATCAGCCAAAAGGCCACCGCCAGGGCGTTGGCCCAGCGGTTATTCCATTTTGTATATTTACCGCTTTTCATTACGTTCCGTAATAAAAGTCGTCGCCGGGCAGCGCGCCACCCACCGCGGCCGGGTCCTGCCCGTGCAGCACGGCCAGATAACCGGCGATCTTCTCCTTCATCTCTTTGCCGTCGATGTACGTGATGTTGCAGGCGGGCAGCGCCTTTTCCGCCACGGCCGCCTTGGGCACGATGCCGTAATCGGCCACCAGCTGGGCCGCGGCCTCGGTGTTGCCGTTCACCCAGTCCACGCTGGTCTTGTACTCTTCCAGGAACGTCTCCACCGCCCCGGGGTACTGCTCGGCAAATTCCTTGCGCACCACGGCCACACCGGTGATCAGGGCCGAATCGGGCGATACCTTGTCCCACTCCTCGGTCAGGTCCAGGGCCACCTTCAGGTTTTCCATCTGCATCTGGGCCGTGGTCACGTAGGGCTGGGGCAGCATGGCGATGGGATACCCGCTGGAAAGCTGCATGGCCGCCAACACCTCGGTGGCCTCGCTCTTGTACTCAATGGTCACGTCCACGCCCGGCTCCAGGCCGTTCTGGCGCAGCACGTAATTCAGGGCGTACTCCGGCGTGGTGCCCTTGCCGGTGGAGTAAATGGTCTTGCCCGCCAGGTCCGCCACGGACTGGATGTCCTCGCCGGTGGTCACGATGTACAGCACGCCCAGTGTGTTGACGGCGGCCACCTGCACCGCGCCCTCGGTCTTGTTGTACAGCACGCTGGCCAGGTTGCAGGGCACCAGGGCGATGTCCACCTCCCCTTTCACCAGCTGGGTGCTCACCTCGTCGGCGGCGCCGTACATGGTGATGTTGTAAAACTGCCGGGTCCCCCCTTCGTCGGAGGCGTCCATCAGCTCCACCAAGCCCATGGTGGTGGGGCCCTTCAGGCTGGCCACGCGCACGTGGGGCGCGTCGGCCGGGGCGGCCTCAACGGCGCTGGCCAGCTGGCTGTCCGTCAGCGGCGGCAGCGAGGAGGAGACCGCCGCGTCAGAGGACGACGGGGCCGCGGATGAGGGCGTCCCCTGCCCGCAAGCGGACAAAAGACCGGCCAAAAGGGCCAAAACCAGCAGCAAACTGCATGTTTTTTTCATACTTTCACCTTTTTCCGTTTTATTTTCGTCTGTTTTGCTTGTGAAAACGGGTCTATTATACTATAATAAACGCAAAAAGCACTGTTGCCATGGCAACACTTGTGAAAGGAATATCAATATGACAACCTTCACTTCCCCGCTGCCCGCCGGCCCCCTCACCGCCGGGCTGGAACCGGAGGAGGCCCGCCGGCTGCTGTGCGCCCTGCACCCGTCCCAGGTGCGCTACGGCAAGGGCTGCACGCTGCTGCTGGCCGGGTACGAAAACCACCGCATCGGCCTGGTGCTGGAAGGGTCCATCGAGGCGGTGAAAACCGGCCCCGCGGGCGAGCAGTTCCTCATGGCCCACATGGGGCCGGGGGGCGTTTTCGGGGACGTGCTGTGCGGCTCCAGCGGGTACAAAAGCCCGGTGACCGTGACTGCCAAAGCCGACGTGACCGTGCTGTGGCTGCCCTACGACGCCGTGCTGGCCGGCCCCGGCGACCCGGCGCTGAAAGCGGCCCACACCCAGCTGCTGCGCAACCTGGTGGGGATGATGGCGGACAAGTACTTTGCCCTGGACGGCCGCCTTGACCTGCTGCTGGTGAAAAGCCTGCGCCTGCGGGTGCTGGGCTATCTGCGCACCCTGCCCGCCGGGCCGGACGGGTGGCGGCGGCTGCCCTTGTCCCGCACGCAGCTGGCCGCCTACCTGGGGTGCGACCGCGCGGCCCTCAGCCGGGAGCTGGGGCGCATGGCCCAGGACGGCCTGGTGGCGCTGCAGGGCAGCCAAGCGCGCATCCTGGCGGAAAGGCGGGTCGTGCGCCGCCAGGGCCCGGCGCTGTGAACAGAAAAACCGCCAGGTTCAGGCCTGGCGGTTTTTGTTGTTTGCCGTGCTGGACAGGAAGGCGCCGGGCTGGGCAAGGCGGGCCATCTCGGCCACCTGGGCGGCCATGTACTCCGGCGGCCGGGCAAAGCCGTGCTGCCCCCAATAGCAGATATAATGGAAAAACTGATGGGTGGTGCAATCATAATAAAAGTCCGGATCGATGGGGGATTTGGACGGATCCGGGGCAAACCAGCCGCCCTGCTTGAAAAAGCCCAGGGCAAACAGGCAGAAGCGATCCGCCCCCAGGCCGGCGGCCTTGGCGTCGAGGATGACGCGGTACAGGGCCTTGCGCCCGGCCACATGGCGGAACACCTCCAGCGCCAACTGGTACACATATTCCTCCTGGGTGGGCAGGGCGCTGCACCGCCGCATCTGGGCGCCCAGCAGATGGGCGTATTCCCTGGCTTCGTCCGCGACCATCTGCTCCGCAAGGTCGTATTTATCCTGGAAGTGGCGGTAAAAGCTGGCGCGGCTGTAGGTGGACAGGGCGATGATGTCCTGGGCGGTGATGTCTGCAAAGCTGCGCGCCTGCAGAAGCTGGACCAGCGCGCCGATGAACGCCGCGCGGGAACGGCCGCGGGGCGCGGACGGGGTGGGCCGCATGAAAAGCACCTCCTGAAAATGAGACAAAATAGGGCGGGCTGTTTCAGAAGAGAGGGTTCGGGGCAAAGTGTTTCTTGTTTGCCCCGCTTGATATTGTTATAATTATAACAAATTCTGCGCGACAGCGCAAATCGCATTTTCAGGAGGTAAAATGATGGGTAAACTGAACGGCAAGGTGGCCATTGTGACCGGCGCGACGGCCGGCATCGGCAACGGCATCGTGGAATGCTTTGTGGAAGAGGGCGCGAAGGTGGTGTTCTGCGGCCGCCGGGAGGAAAAGGGCAAGGCCATTGAGCAGGCGCTGCGCGGGAAAGGGTATGAGGCGACGTTCGTGTGCGCCGACATGACGTGCGCCGAGGATGTGGCCAACCTGTTCGCGGCCGCCCAGGAGGCTTACGGCCGGCTGGACATCCTGGTGAACAACGCGGGCATGCTGAAGAATTTCGAAGTGGCGGACATGGACGTGGAGAGCGATTTGGACCGGGTGCTGGACTTGAATTTGAAGAGCTACTTTGTGGCCACCAAATTTGCCGCCAACGCCATGAAGGACGGCGGCGCCATTGTGAACATCGCCTCCATCGGCGGTTTGGGCGGCGCGCCGCACCTGTCCTCCTACGGGGCGACCAAGGCGGCGGTGCTGTCCCTGACCCGCTCCATGGCCAAGGAGCTGGCGCCCCGGAACATCCGCACCAACGCCATCTGCCCGGGTACCATTTTCTCGGAGATGATGCCCCGGGACGGCGAGTTCACCCAGTCCACCCTGGCGGCGATCCCCATGGGGCGCGGCGGCGAGCCACGGGAGATCGGCACGGTGGCCGTGTTCCTGGCCAGCGAGGACGCCTCCTACGTATCCGGCGCGAGCATCGTGGTGGACGGCGGCATGACGGCGTGAGCCTGCTGCGCGTATCCCCTTGCTTTATCGGCGGGCCGTCGGGGCCCGCAGGCAAAAATTTACGACCGGCAAAAAAGCCGCGGGTGTGTTGCACCCGCGGCTTTCATTTATTAAAAGGCAGGGGGCATGGCTTGGATGCGGGAGACGAGGCGTCCAGGTGCTTCGGCGGGGGACGGGTCTTCGGGGCGTTTGGGGAAGCGGCGGCTGGGTGCGCGCGGTGGCTTTACGTTTATTTTTACGATGGAGTTTCTACTTTCTCAGCGTTGAGAAAGTAGCAAAGAGCGTTGGGGGGGGGCGGGGGGGGCGGGCGCCCCCACGACGGGGTCATATATACCCCCACGGACCATACGTGACCCCCGCCCCCACCGCCCGCCAAGCCCCCCACC
>CAJMEU010000160.1 GCA_905212515.1 uncultured Oscillospiraceae bacterium
ATAGGGATAAGTTTTTTTATTGCGGAGCAATAAAAAATAGCCGTAAGGCTATTTTGGGGGACTGTATGGCCAGCCCTCCGGCTGCAGCCGTGAAAATTCGGCCTTTTTATTGTTCCATTTCTATAAAAATGGGCTTTTTTTCGCGTGATTCGGCCTTATTTTCACTTGTTTTTCGTGTTGCCATGGCAACACTTTTGGCAAAAAACTGCCCGCCTAACAGGTTTCGGCGGGCAGTTGGAAAAATTACTGAGGCATGGCCTGTACGATGCCGCGCTCCGAATCCACCGAGATCAGGTCGCCGTCATGCAGCTTGCGCGTGGCGCCCGAGGCGCCGACGATCACCGGCTTGCCCAGCGTCAGGCCCACGATGGCCGCGTGGCTGTTCAGGCCCGGTTCTTCGGTGATGACGGCGCTGGCCGTGCGCAGGGCGTCCAGCATATCGTTGCCCGTGGCGGGCGCCACCAGCACGTCGCCCTCCTTGTATTTGCGCAGTACGTCGTCGGCCGTGTGGCACACACAGGCGCGGCCGCTGCCGTTCAGCTTGCCCACGCCCACGCCGGACAGCAGGGCGTCGCCCACCAGGTGGGCCTTGATCATGTTGGTGGTGCCGGAGATGCCCACGGGCACGCCGGCGGTGATGACCACCAAGTCACCGTCCTGCAAAAGGCCCGCGTGCTGCGCGGTCTCCACGGATTTTTCCACCAGCTCGTCGGTGTTGTGGGCATACTCCATGCACAGCGGCGTGATGCCCCAGGACAACGCCAGCTGGCGGTACACCTGGGGGGTGAGCACGCAGGAGATGATGTCCGTATGGGGCCGGTATTTGGACAGCAGGCGGGCGGTCTCGCCGCTTTTGGTCACGGTGACGATGGCGTTCGCCTTGATGTCTTTGGCCGTGGTGCAGGCGGCGTGGGCAATGGCGTCGGCCACGCTGAGATGGCTTTCCATGCTGCGCATCAGCAGGCGGCGGTCGTAGTTGATGTCACGCTCCGTGCGCTCGGCGATGGCGGACATGGTGTGCACGGCCTCCACCGGCCAGGCGCCGGCGGCCGTCTCGCCCGACAGCATGATGGCCGAGGTGCCGTCGTAGATGGCGTTGGCCACGTCGGTGATCTCGGCGCGGGTGGGGCGGGGGTTCTCCATCATGCTCTCCAGCATCTGGGTGGCGGTGATGACGGGCTTGCCGGCCTTGTAGCAGCGGCTGATGATGTCTTTCTGGATGATGGGGACCTCGGTGAAGTCGATCTCCACGCCCATGTCGCCGCGGGCCACCATGATGCCGTCGGACACCGCGAGGATCTCGGCGATGTTGTCCACGCCCTCCTGGTTCTCGATCTTGGCGATGATCTTGATGAAATCGCACTTGCGGCTGTCCAGCAGGCGGCGGATCTCCAGGATATCGGCGGCGCTGCGCACAAAGGAGGCGGCGATGAAATCAAAGCCCTGCTCGATGCCGAACAGGATGTCGTCGCGGTCGGTGGCGCTCATATAAGGGATGGACAGCTTGGTGCCCGGCACGTTGACGCCCTTGTGGTTGGACACCCAGCCCCCGTTTTTCACCGTGCAGGTGATCTCGGTGCCCTCCACCTTTTCCACCGTCATCTCGATCAGGCCGTCGTCCAGCAGCACGCGGGCGCCGGGGGCGATGTCCCCGGGCAGGTCCTTGTAGGTGATGGCGCAGATGGACGCGTCGCCCGGTACGTCGCGGGTGGTCAGCACAAAGGTCTGGCCGGCCTGCAATTCAGCTTTTCCCTCCTTGAAATCCCGCAGGCGGATCTCGGGGCCCTTGGTGTCCAGCAGGGCCGCCACGGGAAGGGCCAGCGCGTCGCGCAGGGCTTTCAGCGCGTCCAGGCGCGCGGTGTGCTCTTCATGGGTGCCGTGGGAAAAATTAAACCGGGCCACGTTCATGCCGGCCAGCATCATGCCTTTCAGCACGCCTTCCTTGTCCGTGGAAGGGCCCAGGGTGCAGACGATCTTTGTTTTACGCATACGGAACCTCTCTCCTCTTGCTCATATTCAAAAATTAACCTAGCCTATATTATACCGCAAAATGTGCGCCGCGCAATCCTTTTTACGATTCTTTTATCCGCCCTTAACAAATCCTTGAGACTTTGGTATACTAAAAGAAAAACCATGCACTGTGCCGCGCTTTGCGCGGGAAAGGGGATCATCCATGAGCAAACGGGTATTTTTGATCGTGCTGGACAGCTTTGGCATCGGCGCGGAGCCGGACGCGGCCGCCTTCGGCGACGAGGGGACCAACACCCTGGCGGCAGTGGCCCAAAGCCCGGCGCTGCGCGTGCCCACGATGGGCGGGCTGGGCCTGTTCAACATCGAGGGCGTGAACTGCGGCAAAAAGTCGGCCGCGCCCGTGGGCGCCTTCGCGCGCCTGCAGGAAGCATCCAACGGCAAGGACACCACCATTGGCCACTGGGAGATCGCGGGGCTGGAGAGCCCGCGCGCCCTGCCCACTTACCCCGAGGGCTTCCCGCCCGAGGTGATTGCGGAATTCGAGGAAAAGACGGGCCGCAAAGTGCTGTGCAACAAGCCGTATTCGGGCACCGAGGTGCTGAAGGATTACGGGGAGGAGCATTTGCGCACCGGCGCGCTGATCGTGTACACCTCGGCGGACAGCGTGTTCCAGGTGGCGGCCCACGAGGATGTGGTGCCCGTGGAAGAGCTGTACCGCTATTGCGAGGCCGCCCGCGCCATGCTGCGGGGCGAACACGGCGTGGGCCGTGTGATCGCCCGGCCTTTCGAGGGGACCTGCGCCGCCGATTTCAAGCGCACGTCCCGCCGCCACGATTTTTCGCTGGAGCCGCCGGCCAAGACCATGCTGGACTATATTAAGGACGCGGGCCTTGCCACCATCGGCGTGGGCAAAATTTACGATATCTTTGCCGGCCAGGGGGTGGGTGAGGCGATCCGCACCACGGGCAACGCGAACGGCATGGAGGTGACGGCGGCGCTGGCGGCGCGGGATTTCCACGGCCTGGCCTTTGTGAACCTGGTGGACTTCGATATGGTATACGGCCACCGCCGCGACGTGGAGGGGTATGCAAACGCCCTGACGCAGTTCGACCGCTGGCTGGCGCCCTTCCTGGACACGCTGCGGGAGGAGGACCTGCTGATCATCACCGCCGACCACGGCTGTGACCCCAGCTATACCAAAACCACCGACCACACCCGCGAGTACGTGCCCATGCTGGCCTTCGGCGGCCGGGTGCGGCCGGGGACGGACCTGGGCACGCGCAGGAGCTTTGCCTCCATCGCCCGGACGGTGTGCGAATACCTGGACGTGCCCTGCGGCCTGCAGGGGGAGAGCTTCCTGAAAGAGATACTGCTGTGATATGGGCCGGCCCTTCCCGCGCGGGGGCCGGCTTTTGCCGTTTACAAATCGGAAACATCGGGGTGATAGGATGGGGCAAAAGAGGGGCATTGCCATGAAAAAATGGATGGGCTTGGTTTTGGCACTGCTGCTTTTGTCCGCGTCCCTGGCGGGCTGCGGCAAAGGCGGCGAACAGGGCGCGGCGCCCGCAGGGCAGCCGGCGGCCGCAGAGGGGGAAAAAGGCCCTTTGCACCTGCTGCAGCCGGGCACCGAGCAGGGATATTACCACGTGGCGGACAGCGGCGCCTTCGGCAATTATACCGGGGGCGGGGTCATTTTATTCGCGGATTATGAGAACGGGCGGGAGGTGCCCCTGTGCGCCGACCCGGCCTGCACCCACAGCGACGACACCTGCCCGGCCTGGGTGCGGCCCTGGGAGGCCGGCGACACCCTGCTGGTGGAAGGGCAGACGCTGCTGGGCTGGGGAAACGGGTACGAACACCCCTACCGCCTGACGGCGATGGACCTGGACGGCGGCCGCCGCCGCACCTTATGCGAACTGGACAACGGCGAGAGCTGGATGTACGGCGGCGTGCCCGCGTTGTGGGGCGTCCCGCTGGCGGTGCGGTGCGCGGGCGACGGGCGGGAGCTGTACTTCCTGGTGCAAGTGGGCACCGGCGGGGAAAGCACCGTGCAGGTGCGCGCCGTGCCGCTGGCCGGGAGCGCGCAGAGGACGGTGGCCGCCCTGGATTATGAGGACGTCCATTTGTGCGGCGCTTTGGGGCGCGAATTGGTCCTGCTGGTGCGGGACGTGCAGGCGCAGGAGGGGGACGAGCCCGGGTATAAGGGGGCCGTCGCGCGTTTGCTGGCGGTGGACGCGGACACCGGCGCCCCGCGCGAGGCCGCGGCCTGGCCGCTGGAGGAATTCGGACAGGGCACCTGCGGCCCGGATGCTTATTATGACGTGGAGAAGGCCACCGGGCACATCTGGAGGACGGACCTGGCCACAGGCGCGCGGGCCGACACCGGCTGGCCCGGCCCCCAGGGCAGCGTCCAGGACAGCGCGTACCTGGAGGGCGTGTGCGCGGGGCGGCTGATCCTGAGCACCTGGGTGGACCGCGGAGAGGAGCAGTGGGCCAACCCCCGCTGGGCGGTGGACCTGTCCACCGGCGAGGCGGCGGAGATCGGCCTGACCGTCTACGTGGAGGAAAAAATGGGCAGCCGCCCCGCGCCGGTGCTGGCCCAGACGGAAAAGGAGCTGTACCTGGTGGAGGAGCAGCGTACGGAACACCGCACCCTGCCCGGCCTGCAGGGCGCGCCGGAGGACCGCATGTTTACCACCCAGGTGTGCTGCCTGGTGCCGAAAGAGGACTTTTTTGCCTCGGACCTGCGCGGCAGCCGCCGCGTTTTGCCCTGGGGGATCGACTAAAAACAGCCGCGGGGCCCATATTTCGGCCCTGGAGGCGGCCTTGTCCCAGGCGGCGAAGAGCAGTTCCCGCGATACCCACGGCACTAAAAAGCGCGGCGCCCGGAACACAGACCGGGGGCCGCAAAAATATTTGGGGAAATAAGTCGCAGGATGAAACATTTTGCCGGAGTGATCCGTATATACTATAGATTAGGACTTTGCCGGCGCTTTGAACACCCAATAGTAACATACGGCCAGGACTTCGCGCATATAGCAGGGTAGGATGGACGAGACCCCGATGCTGGCCGGGATGGCCCGCACCTGCCCAAAACCGGCCGCCTGCGCATATTTGCCGGCGCGGTAGCAGTGGAAGCGGTTGGTGGCGTAGGCGATGGGGTCGCTGCCCGTGATGCCGTGCCGGGCCAGCAATTCTTTGGAAAAGGCAAAATTTTCCTCTGTGGATTCACTTTTGTCCTCGCACAAGATCTGCCCGGCCGGCACGCCGGCGGCCACCAGCCAGTCCCGCATGGCCTGGGCTTCGGGCACGGATTCCCCCGGGCCCTGCCCGCCGGACACCACCACCAGCACCTGCGGGTTTTCGGCGTAAAAATCAGCCGCGGCCTGCAGGCGGCGGGCCAGCAGGCCGCTCACGCGGTCGCCCTTTACGGCGGCGCCCAGCACGATGACGGCCTTCTCCCGCCCGTCGGCCTCGTGCACGCTGCCCAGCACGCCCACCAGGACCATCAGCCCGGCAAAGAGGCCGCAGCCGGCAAAAAAGACGTATTTCAGCACCCGCCCCGCGCCGGCGGCGCAGAAGGCGTCGATCCGGCGGTGGAACAGGGCGTAGACCCAGACCGCGGCGGTGATGCAGTACATCATCAACACGCCCAGGTTGAAATTGGAGCGGGCTGCCCGCCATAAGCTGTCGCCCAAAAGCAGGGCGGCCAGCAGCCAGATCACGGCCGTTTTGAGATGCAATCCCATCCCCTCCCATCTTTCTTATTTTATCAGGCCGGGAGGGGATTGGCAACTTGCTATTGTGCGTTTTATATGATAAAATAAAGCTTGTCATGGAAGAAATTTGTAAAAAGGGGGCTTTTCGTGAAACCGATTATCACGGTGGAGCATATCCGCAAGGTCTACCGGGTGGGCGACGAAAAGGTAGTGGCCCTGAACGATATCAACCTGCAGATCGGAAAAGGGGAGATGTGCTGTATCGTCGGCGCTTCCGGCTCAGGCAAATCCACGCTGCTGAACCAGCTGGCGGGGCTGGAAAAGCCCACGCGGGGCAAGGTGATGATCGGCTCGCACGTGATCTCCGAGATGACGGAGGACGATTTGGCCCTGTTCCGGCAGGAGCATTTGGGCTTTATTTTCCAAAGCTATAACCTGCTGCCCAGCATGACGGCGGTGGAAAACGTGGCCTTGCCGCTGATGTTCAAAGGGATGCCGAAAAAGCAGCGGGAGAAGCGGGCCAGGGCCGAGCTGAAAAAGATGGGCCTTTTGTCCAGCGCGGATCACAAGCCGACCGAGATGTCCG
>CAJMEU010000161.1 GCA_905212515.1 uncultured Oscillospiraceae bacterium
ACGCTGCGCCCGCTGCAGGACATTCCCCGGCACTGGAACAAGGTGCTGTTCGCCTGCGCGCCCGAGACACTGCAGCAAGTGCAGGAATTCGTTGCAGGGCGCACGTATCAGGGCATGTACTTCATCGCCACCAACGCCATGTATTTTGAGATCATGCCCGCGGGCGTCACCAAGGCCAGCGCTTTGGCGGAGCTGTGCAGCTATATGGATATCCCCATGGAAAACACGGTCGTCATCGGCGACTATTACAACGATATCGGCATGATGGAGGCGGCAGGGCATGCGGTGGCCGTGGCCAATGCCCCCAGCGAGGTGCAGCTGGCCGCGGATTCCGTGACGGCCGCCTGCGACGACGGCGGCGTGGCCCAGGTGCTGTATGGCTTGCTGCGCCAGTGCGGTGCCGCGGAAGTGGCCCAATGAGGCGCTATTTGCTGTGCGCCTTGTGCGCGCTGTGCCTGCTGCCCGCTTTGCTGGCGCTGGAATTGCCCGTGGGAGGCGCGCCGCCGGCGGACGAAGCGCCTTTCCCGTTCAGCGCGCAGGATAAGGTGGACATCAACAGCGCCCTGCCCGCGGAGCTGGCGCTGCTGCCGGGCATCGGCGAAGCGCGGGCGGCCGCCATTGCCGAGGACCGCGCGGCCAACGGCCCCTTTGCCAATGTGCGGGAACTGGCGCGGGTAAAGGGCGTCTCAGACGGTTTAGCCGCGCGCGTGGCACCTTATGTGACCGCAGAAAATGATTGCCTGAAATGAGGTTTTTTTCATGAGCGACCAGGAGATCACTTACGAATATTTCATCAACCGTGAACTGAGCTGGCTGGATTTCAACCGCCGGGTGCTGAACCTTTCCAAGGACAAGGCCGTGCCTTTGGGGGAACAGCTGAAGTTCACCGCCATCTACGCCAGCAATCTGGATGAGTTTTTTATGGTGCGCGTGGGGTCCCTGTATGATCAATCCCTGCTGAAGTCCGGGTCTGTTGACAACAAGACCGGCTGGACCCCCGCCCAGCAACTGGATGCCATCATGCCCAAGGTGCGTGAGCTGCAGCAGCTGTGTGACAAGTGCATAGCCAAGCTGTATGAGCGGGTGGCCGCCTGCGGTTACGAGAAGGTCAATTTTGATAAAATGACAAAAAAGCAGGAGCATTTCTGGAAGCAGTACTTCCTGCAGGAGGTATATCCGATGATCTCCCCGCAGATCATCGACCAGCGGCATCCCTTCCCGTTTTTGCGCAACAACGGCACCTATATCGGCACCATGCTGAAAGAAAAAAACGAGGCACAGCCCTCCTTTGGCATCGTGCCGGTGTCCAATCAGTTTCAGCGGCTGATCTATGTGCCCGGGCCTGGCGGGGTGCAATTCGCCTTGGTGGAGGAGCTGATGCTCCACTTCGCCGGCCTGATCTTCGGCAAGCGGGCCGTGCAGGCGCGCTGTGTGTTCCGCGTCACCCGCAACGCCGACATTTCGGTGGACGAGGGCATGTTCGACCAGGACGTGGATTATCGCACCATCATGAGCGAGCTGCTGAAAAAGCGCCGCAAGCTGGCGCCCGTGCGCCTGCAGGTATCTGCCAAGGCAGACCATTCGATCGTGGATTTTTTGTGCGGCAAGCTGTTGCTGCCCCAGAAGCAGGTGTTTGAACAGTCCTCGCCGCTGGACCTGTCCATCGGCTTCAAATTGGCGGCCCGGCTGGCGCAGGATCAAAAGCCGGAACTGTTCTATCCGCCGCGCAGACCCATGCAGCCGCCCGCGGATTTCAGTCTGCGCCAGGCGGTGGAAACGCAGGATGTGCTGCTGTCTTATCCGTATCAAAGCATGCGGCCGTTCATTCAGATGCTGTATGCCGCCGCCCGCGACCCGGACGTGATCTCCATCAAAATGACGCTGTACCGGGTGGCCCATGAATCGAAGATCATCGAGGCGCTGATCTCCGCCGCGGAGAGCGGCAAGGAAGTGATGGTCATCGTGGAGCTGCGCGCACGCTTTGACGAGCAGAACAACATCGATTATTCCAAACAGTTGGAAGATGCGGGCTGTACCGTCATCTATGGCTTTGAGGACTACAAGATCCACTCCAAGCTCACGCTCATCACCAAAAAACAGGGCAATCACCTGAAATACATCGCCCAGATCGGCACCGGCAACTACAACGAAAAGACCAGCGAGCAGTATACCGACCTGTCCTTCGTCACCACGGACGTCAATATCGGCAACGAGCTGGCCGGCGTGTTCCACAACCTGGCGATGGAGCGCCTGACCGAACACAGCGAGAACCTGCTGGTGGCGCCGCTGCGCTTCAAAACTGTGATGATGGAGGAGATGGACCGCGAGATCGAAGCCAAAAAGATGGGCAGGGAAGCGTCCATCGTCCTCAAGTGCAATTCCATCAGCGACCGCGAGATCATTGAAAAAATCAGCGAGGCATCCTGTGCCGGCGTGCCCGTGCAGATGATCGTGCGCGGCATCTGCTGTTTGCGTGCCGGGGTGCCGGGCCTGACGGAGAACGTCACCGTGCGCAGCCTGGTGGGCCGTTATCTGGAACATGAGCGCGTGTACATGTTCGGCAGCGGCGATGACGAGCGCGTCTACATCGCCTCGGGCGATTTCCTCACCCGCAACACCGAGCGCCGCGTGGAGGTGGGCGTGCGCATCCGCGACCGCCGCCTGATGCGGGAGTTGCGCCAAATGCTGGACTTGCAGCTGCGCGACAATGTGAACGCCAGCGAGATGCAGCCCGACGGCAGTTATCACAAGGTGAAATGCGGGGAAACCGAGCCTGTGGTGGATGGGCAGATCGGCATGTATGCCCTGCTGGAGAACGCCTGGCCGCAGGCCGTACCCATTGCCGCGCCGCCCAGACGCAGGCAGCCGGCGCCGCGCCAGCCCATGCCCGTCACCCGCGCCGAGCGCGCCATCGTGCCGCGCCGCCCCGCCCAGCGCGCGGGCCAGGTGACCGTGCGCAAGCGGCAGGAGAACCCGCTGGTGAGCACGCTGAAAAAGATCCTGCACAAATAAACATCTTTGAGCAGATGGCCCGTATGGGCCGTCTGCTTTTTTACACCGCTGTTCTTTTTGCCCGGTTGCGGCGCATATGCTGTTAGCAAAACAACGGGGGATGTGATGCCCATGTGGGAAAAGCAAACGGGAATGGAGGATAAGCAGGAAACAGGTGGGAACAAGCCCGAACACCTGGCGCCAAAGCCCGCGCGCCAACCGTCCAGCGACGACGGCGGCCTGCTGGTGGTACAGGTGGTGCTGTGCCTGGTGATCGCGCTGCTGGTGTTCCTGGCCAAGACCATGCAGATGCCCTTTGTGGCCGACTTACAGGACCAGTACGCGGAGATGCTTGCCCAGGGGGTGGAGTTCGGAACGGAAAACCCCATCACCCGCTTTGCCAGCGCGGCGGTGGATGCCATGCGCGGCGGCGTACAGGAGGCCCTGGCCCGACTGGATCAAAAGGCGGGGGACACGGGTGCTGCCGATCCCTCGGCGCCCACTGACGGCTTGCCCAGCGCCACCGCCTTGACGGTGGGGGCAGGGCAGGGCGGGTTTTGGCCCGTCGGCAGCAGGCAGACGCCGCCTGAAGGCGCCTCGCTGGACGAATATACGCTGCCTGAAGCCCTATTCCTGCCGGTGTGGGGCGGGATCACCTCGGAATACGGCTTCCGAGACAACCCCGTGAACGGCGAGGACGACTTCCACGCCGGCGTGGACATCGCCTGTGCCGCCGGCACAAAAGTGGCGGCGGCCTTGGGCGGCCAGGTGGTGAAAACGGGGTATAACGCCTATCGGGGCAACTACCTGCTGATCCGTCACACCGGCGGCGTGCAGACGATGTACCAGCATCTGGCCTGCATCGTGGTGCGGCCGGGCGAAATGGTGCGGCAGGCCCAAACCGTGGGCATGGCCGGTTCCACCGGGATGTCCACCGGCCCGCACCTCCACTTTGAGCTGATCCTGGACGGATTGCGGGTGGACCCGCTGCCCAGCCTGCCGGGATTGGACAGCGCGGAATGAGGCCGCGGCGCAGTTACGCGCCCTCCGCCACACCGGTTTTGCTGTGCGCCTGCCTGGCGGCAGGCCTTCTGTTCGACCCGTTGGGCTTTCTGCGCATGGCGCTGCTGTGCAGCGCCGTGCACGAGGCGGGGCACATCCTGGCCTACGTGCTGTGCACCCATCGCTTGCCCCGGCTGACGCTGCGCCTGGGCGGCGCCGCTTTAAGCGGGGCAAACCTGCCGCCCGGGCAGGAATTGCTGGTGCTGTGCGCGGGGCCGCTGGCAAATTTTGTGATGGCGGGCGTTCTGTATGGAATGGCGCTGTACCGGGCGCGGTATAGCGTCTATTTTTTGGCGGCCGTCAGCCTGTGCATGGGGCTGTACAACTTACTGCCCTTCGGCGTGCTGGACGGGGCGCGCATCATCCAAAATCTGCTGCCCGCGCGGTTCTGTGTGCCCTTGGCGCGCGCCCAGCGCACGCTTCTGGCCGCTTTCTGCCTTTTGGCGCCGCTGCTGACCTTTGTACTGCCGGTGCCCGGCGCCGCCCGGATGGCGGCCTTCCTGGCGCCGGCTTATCTGCTTGCCCAAGAAAGCGGCATTTGATTGCATTTACGGGAAAAATCATGTACAATGGACAGGAAAAGAAAGAGAAAGGACGTCATTATGGACGAGAATTTGCGGGCGGCGCTGGCCGCCGTGCAGAAACCGGGCCGCTACACCGGCGGCGAACCCGGCTGTGTGTATAAAGATAAAGAAGAGGTGGAGCTGCGCTTTGCCTTCTGTTTCCCCGACACCTATGAAGTGGGCATGTCCTTTTTGGGCATGAAAATCCTCTATGAAATCCTGAACGACCGGCCGAACATGTGGTGCGAGCGTGCCTTCATGCCCTGGATGGACATGAAGGCGGAGATGGAGCGGCGGCACATCCGCCTGTATGCACTGGAGAGCAAGGACCCGCTGTGCCGGTTCGACGTGGTGGGCTTCACGCTGCAATACGAGCTTTCCTATACCAATATCCTGGCCATGCTGGACCTGGCGGGCATCCCGTTGCTGGCGGCACAGCGGCCCGAGGACGCGCCCATCGTCGTGGCCGGCGGGCCCTGTGTGTGCAACTGCGAGCCGCTGACGGACTTTATCGATCTGTTCATGCTGGGCGAGGGGGAAGTGCAGCTGCCCGATGTGTGCGACACCATCCTGGCCGGACGCAAAGCCGGCCTGCCCAAGCGAGAAATCCTTAAAAACTGCGCCCGCATCCCGGGCGTCTATATCCCCGCTCTGTATGATGTAGCCTATCTGCCCGACGGCCGGATAGAGGCCATCACGCCGCTGGAGGGCGCGCCCATGCCCGTGACCAAGGCCATCATCCAGGATATGAACAGCCAGCCGCTGCCCCGCAGCTTTGTGGTGCCCATGATCGGCGCGGTGCACGACCGGGCGCAGATCGAGGTGCTGCGCGGCTGCGTACGCGGCTGCCGCTTCTGCCAGGCGGGCTTTTTGTACCGCCCCATGCGGGAGCGGGAGGCCGGGATGCTCAGCAGCGCGGGCCGCACCCTGTGCGACAACACGGGCTACGACGAGATCAGCCTCACCAGTCTGTCCACCAGCGACCACAGCGAACTGGAGACTCTTCTGGACGACATGCTGGACTGGACGCAGGACGAGCATGTCAGCATGTCTCTTCCTTCGCTGCGCGTGGACAATTTTTCCCAGAGCCTGGTGGAAAAGACCACCCGCATCCGCAAAAGCGGCCTGACCTTTGCCCCGGAGGCGGGCACCCAGCGGCTGCGGGACGTCATCAACAAAAACGTCACCTGGGAGGAGATCGAGCGCACGGCCAAACTGGCCTTCGGCGCGGGCTATACCTCAGTGAAGCTGTACTTCATGATGGGCCTGCCCACCGAGACCATGGAGGACATCGAGGGCATTGCCGAGACGGCCCAGAAGATCGTGGAGCTGTACTATGCCAATCCCGATCACCCCAAGGGCAAGGGCGTGCAGGTGTCCATCAGCGTGGCGTGCTTTGTGCCCAAGCCCCACACGCCTTTCCAATTCTGCCCCCAGGACACCATGGAGATGCTGCGGGAAAAGCAGCAGCACCTGCGCGCCTGTATCCGCAGCCGCAAGATCAGCCTGAGCTATCATGACAGCCGGACAAGCTTTTTGGAAGCGGTGTTCGCCAAAGGGGACCGGCGCCTGGGCAAGGCGCTGCTGGAGGCCTACC
>CAJMEU010000162.1 GCA_905212515.1 uncultured Oscillospiraceae bacterium
GCATCTTTTTTTGGGGCTATAAGGAAAAATTCTTCCCCTGCGGATAAAAAAAAAACGCGGCGCCGCCGGGGTATATAGCCGGGGGGGCGCTTTTTGTTTTGAAGCTTCAGTTGCTGCGGCTCTCGGCCAGCACCGCGTCCACGGTGACGACATTGCCGCTGCCGCGCTTTTGGATCTCCAGCCGCACGGTTTCGCCGGGCTTGTGCGTCTCCAGCACATCCAGCAGATCGGACGTGGTTTCCAGCGTTACGCCGTCCGCCGTCAATATCACGTCGCCCACGGTGATGTCGTGGTTGTTCAGGTCGCTGTAATCTTCCACAGATGAAATATATAAGCCCTGGCTGGGCAGGTCGTTGGCAGGGCCTGTGACGGGCGACAGCGCGATTACCATCACGCCCAGTGCCACGCGGTCCTTTACATAGCCGTAGGCAATCAGATCCTCCACCACGGGCTGCGCGTCCGCCGAGGGGATGGCAAAGCCGATGCCCTCAAACATGGAGCTGTTGAGCTTGGCGGAATTGATGCCGATCACCTGACCGAAGCGGTTCACCAGCGCGCCGCCGGAATTGCCGGGGTTGATGGCCGCGGAGGTCTGGATAAGGTTCATCGTGACGACGCTGTTGCCCGCCTGCATGCTGATCTCACGATTGAGGCCGGAGATGATGCCCTGGGTGACGGTGCCGGAGAGCTGTCCGGCCGCATTGCCGATCGCCACGGCCCGCTCGCCCACCTGCAGGATGTCCGAATCTCCGAAGGAGGCGGGCACCAGCCCGTCCGCCGTGATTTTGACCACGGCCAGGTCCGTACGGGTGTCGGAGCCGACGATCCATGCGTCCAGCTCACGGCCGTCGTCCAGCAGCACGGTAACTGCGGAGGAGCCCTCCACCACATGGGCGTTGGTGACGATGAAGCCGTCCTCGTTGAGAATGATGCCGCTGCCGCTGCCTGCAATGGAAATGCTGCCCGGCTCATATACATTGATGCATACCACGCTGGGGCCAACGGTCTTGGCAATCTCCACCGTGGAGAGCCCGCCGTCCGCGTCCTCGGGAAGATCCTCGATGGTAAAGCTGGGCACCTCTCCGGGCGTGGGACGCCGGCGCGCGGCGCCGCCGCTGCGCAGTGCGTCAAAAGCCTCTCCCGCCAGAAAAACGGTGGCGGCAAGCCCCAGGCAAAGCAGAACAGCCACCAGCGGCGCACGGTTCCTGCGCCGGCGGGGCGGTTTCCCGCCGGGGACGCCCGGCATCGAGCCGGGCGTCTGATATACATATTGGGGCGCCCGCGGCGGCACGGGGCCGCCGCCCTGCCCGTAAACGGAGCCGCCGTAGGGCGGGGCGGCGGAGCCCTGTCCGCCATAGGGCGGATAAGGCGGATACTCCATCCCGGGCTGTTGTACATAGGGCGGGCAGGGCCCGCCGGGTGGCTGCGGATATTGCGGATACTGGCGCTGATCGTTGATTCCCTCTCTCCCTGCCGGGCCTCCCGGCAATGCGCAGCACTGCGGCCGCGAATATTTCTCTTCCATGCCTCATGCGGCGCGGTGGTCACTGATCCTTGAGCTTGCCGCCCTTAATGGGCGAAGAAGGCGGCGCGGGCAACGTGAACAGGAATTCGCAGTATTCGCCCTCCTTGCTGTCCACCCAGATCTTGCCGCCGGACAAATTGATGAGGACTTTGCAGATATGCAGACCCAGGCCGCTTCCGGTGGTGTTCAGCCCACGGCTTTTGTCTTCCTTGTAAAAGCGGTCGAACACATAAGGCAGCGCCTCGGGCGCAATACCCGCGCCTGTGTTGCGCACGCCTACGGTAACGGCGCCCTTGCTCTGTGTGACGGAAAAACGGATCTCCCCGCCCACATTGCAGAACTTGATAGCGTTGTCCACCAGATTGTAGATGACCTGGTACACCAGATCCTGATCCGCCAGAACCAAGGTCTTGGTTGGGGCGAAGCCGCTGATTTGGATGTTGTTGGCCTCCAGCCGCTGTTCCGCGCCGAACACCACGCTGGTGATGCTCTCCCAGATATCATAGGTAGTGGCGTTTACTTTATACTCCCCGGCCTCCAGCTTGGTGATGTCCAGCATGTTCTTGATGAGACGCGTCAGGCGGCCCACCTCCTGAGAGACAATGCCCAGGTAGTGGTTCTGGTTTTCGGGCGGGATGGTGCCGTCCAGCATGCCGTCGATAAAGCCCTTGATGGTGGTCATGGGCGTGCGCAGCTCGTGAGCGATATTGCCCATGAAGCTGCGGCGGGACTGGTCGATTTTTTCCAGGCTGCCGGCCATGGTGTTAAAGGTCTCGGCCAGCTGGGCCAGCTCATCGTCGCCCTCCACGGGCACGCGGGCGGAAAAATCTCCGCCGCCGAACTTTTTCGCGGCGTCCGAAATGCGGCGCAGCGGCGTGGTCATGCGGTTGGTCAGCACGATGGAAAGCACGCTGGATACCATCAGCATCAGCCCGGCGGAGAGGATGAACGTAGAGAACAGGTTTGCCAGGTATTCCGTGAGGCTGTCGGCGTTTGCCCCCGCGAACACAAAGCCCTGGAGCATGCCTTTCTCGTCGAGAATGGGCTTGCCCGCGATGTAATATCGGCTGCTGAAGATACCGCCCAAAGTGCCCATTTCGTCGTAAATGCCCCGGCTGTATGTGGCATTGCACGTTTTTACAGACACTTCCATGCCCTGATATTCCGACGGGATGGAAAGCACCACGGAGCCGTAGGCGTCCGTCACAAGGATGCTCTTTCCGGCGGCGCGGGCCGTCAGCGTGATGCCCCTTTTGATATCCTCCACATCCAGCCCGGCGGCTTCGGCGGCTTCGGCCCTTTTTTCAACGATGCCGTCATCCGCGGCTTCCTGCATGGCGAGGATGGCGTTGTCGATGGTCTGGATCAGGGCGGTGCCGTTTTCTTCGCGGAAGTAGCCCATGGCCAGATACATCTGAATAAAGCCCATCACGGCGATGCTGCAGATGAGCAGGACTGCCGTGGAATAAAAATACCGCGTGGTGATGCTTTTGCGCACGGGCGCACCCCCCTTTCTTCCGGCATGCCGCGGACCCCGGCCCGCCGTCATTCTTTCACTTCAAATTTATAGCCCACGCCCCAGACGGTCTTTAAACTCCACTGGTCGCTGGTGTTTTCAAGCTTTTCGCGCAGACGCTTCACGTGTACGTCGATGGTGCGGGAATCGCCGTAGTATTCAAAACCCCATACCTCGTCCAGCAGCTGGTTGCGGGTGAATACCCGGTTGGGATGGCTGGCCAGATAATACAAAAGCTCCAGTTCCTTGGGCGGCGCGTCCACTACCTGGCCGTTCACCTTCAGCTCATAGCGCGTCAAGTCCACCGAGAGCTTATCATAGCTGATGACGCCGTCGGGCTGGGCCTCGGCGGGCGTGCAGCGGCGCAGCACGGCTTTGATGCGCGCCACCACTTCTTTGGAGTCGAACGGCTTTACTACATAGTCGTCCGCACCCAGCTCCAGGCCGAGCACCTTGTCGAAGGTCTCGCCTTTAGCCGTGAGCATGATAACGGGTGTGTTGTCCGCCGCGCGGATGCGGCGGCACACCTCCCAGCCGTCCATTTTGGGCATCATCACGTCCAGCAGCACCATGTTGGGCTTTTCCTTTTCAAACGCGGCCACGGCGGCCTCGCCATCGTTGGCGATCACCGTCTCATAGCCCTCCTTGGCCAGGTACAGGCGCAGCAGCTCACAGATATTTTTGTCGTCGTCCGCGATCAGAATTTTCTCGTTCGCCATGGGTCACACTCCTTTATTCCCCTGTACCGCGCCCGTTTTTGCGCGGCATGCCGTATGCGGTGTACCGCAGATGCTCTGCGGGGCGCAGAAAAACAGCAGTTTGACAATATTATACGATATAATTGTGTATAAAAAAAGTCCTGCGGGAGCTCCCGCGCAGTTTTTTGGGGTGCTCCGCGTCCGGCGCATTGCGCGCAGGGCTGCCTGTATGGTAGAATAATCAAAGATATACCCGGGGCTGCCGCCCCGCTTGAGAAGAGGAAGGTTTTATATGAAGCTTGGAATCGTAGGCCTGCCGAACGTCGGCAAGAGCACGCTGTTCAACGCCATCACCAGCACCAAAAATGCCGCTGCGGCGAACTATCCGTTCTGCACCATCGACCCGAATACCGGCGTCGTGCCCGTGCCGGACGCCCGGCTGGACAAGCTGGCTGAAATTTGGGACACCAATAAAAAAACGCCCGCCATCGTGGAATTTGTGGACATCGCCGGTTTGGTGAAGGGTGCGTCCAAAGGCGAGGGACTGGGCAATAAATTTTTGGGCAACATCCGCGAATGCGACGCCATCGTGCATGTGGTGCGCTGCTTTGAAGGCACGGACATTGTGCATGTGGAAGGCAATGTGGACCCGGTGCGGGACATTGAGACCATTGATACAGAGCTGATCCTGAGCGACCTGGAGGTCGTTTCCAACCGTGCGGCGCGTATGGCCAAGGCGGGCAAGACCGGAGACAAAAAGGCGCTGGCCAGCGCCGCATGGCTGAGCGCGCTGGAGGAGCATCTGGGCGCGGGCAAAAATGCGCGCACCTTCCCGCTGGACGAGGCCGACGAGGACCAGGTGCTGCAGATGCGCGAAATGGGCCTGTTGACGGCAAAGCCTGTCATCTATGCGGCCAATATGAGCGAGGACGATCTGATGGAGGGAATGCTGGGCAATCCGCATTACCAGACCGTGAAAAAGCTGGCCCTGGACGAAGGCGCGGAGTGCATCCCCATTTGTGCCAAAACCGAGGAGGATATCGCGGATTACACGCCCGAGGAGAAAAAGGAATTCCTGGCGGAGATGGGCATTGAGGCCACGGGCCTGGACAACCTCATCAAGGCCAGCTACGGCCTGCTGGGACTTATCAGCTTTTTGACGGACGGTAAAAAGGAATGCCGCGCCTGGACCATCCGCCGCGGTACCAAGGCCCCTCAGGCCGCAGGGAAGATCCATTCCGATTTTGAGCGCGGCTTCATCCGCGCCAGCGTGGTGAAATACGACGACCTCGCCGCCTGCGGTTACAGCATGGCCAACGTGAAGGCCAAGGGCCTGCAGCGCACCGAGGGCAAGGAATATGTGGTGCAGGACGGGGACATCATTGAGTTCCTGTTCAATGTGTGAGGAGGCGCCGCTATGGAAAAGATCATCGGCCTGATGGGTGCCATGCGGGAAGAAATTGCGCTTTTGTGTGAGCGTATGACAGACAAGGGGGAGGAAACCGTTGCGGGCGTGACGTTTTACACAGGCCTGCTGCAGGGACGCCGTGTGGCGCTTTGCTGCGCGGGCATCGGCAAGGTAAACGCGGCCTGCGCGGCGCAGCTTCTCATTGCAAGATTCGGCGCAAAAGCGCTGGTATTTTCGGGCATTGCGGGCAATATGACGGATAAGATCGGCGTGGGCGACGTTGTCATCGGCGGCACGCTGGTGTACCATGACGCAGACCGTGAAATGATTTCAGATACGTTCCCGTATTTGAAGGAGTTTGCGGCAGACCCTGTGCTTGTGGCCGCCGCCGAGCAGGCCTGCACGGATGCGGGCGTAAAATATATTGTCGGCAAGATCGCCACAGGCGACACCTTTGTGGGCGACAGCGCCACCAAAAACGCCATTGCGGCTGATTGTGCGCCGGACTGTGTGGAGATGGAGGGCGCGGCCGTGGCCCACGTGGCGGCAAAATACGGTGTTCCCTGCGTGGTGTTGCGCGCCATGAGCGACAATGCCGACGAAGAAGCTTATGACACGCTGGTGGTGAAGGAATTCGATATTACGGAATACTGCACTACGGCGGCGCGTATCTGTGAGGACCTGATTTCCCGGCTCTGAATCACGGCGTGTTTTGCGGCGGCCCGTCCGCGGCAAAACGCGCCTTTTTCAAATCCAGGTAAAAGGTTTGTATGCGGTAACATTTTCTTGTAGATAATCCGGCTTTTTTCTCGTATCATAAGCACAGGGGCAAAACGCCCCGGATGCACGCCCGCTGACGGCTGGGCGCAGACGACAAAGAGGTGATTCCGATGCAGTGGAAAGAAGAGAACCGCGCGCTGTTCG
>CAJMEU010000163.1 GCA_905212515.1 uncultured Oscillospiraceae bacterium
CCCAACGTAAGGGATCGGCGCCGGTTCGAAAAAACCCCCGGCCATCCTCACGCATCGCGGCGCTCTAAGCGCTGGGCAAAACTTAATAATTTTCAGCCTTCAGCTGGAAGTAAGCCTTCGGATGCGCGCACACGGGGCACACTTCCGGCGCCTGCTTGCCGATGACGATGTGCCCGCAGTTGGAGCACTGCCACACCATGTCGCCGTCGCGGCTGAACACCAGGCCGCCTTCCACATTGGCCAGCAGCTTGCGGTAGCGGTTCTCGTGCTCGCGCTCGATCTTGCCCACTTCCTCAAACAGGAAAGCCAGCTTGTCGAAGCCCTCTTCCTTGGCGGTTTTGGCGAAACCGGCGTACATGTCGGTCCACTCGTAGTTCTCGCCCTCGGCCGCGTCCAGCAGGTTGTCGGCCGTACCGGGGATGGCGTCGCCGTGCAGGGCCTTGAACCACAGCTCGGCGTGCTCTTTCTCGTTGGCGGCAGTCTCCTCAAAAATTTTGGCGATCTGCACATAGCCGTCCTTGCGCGCCTTGGAGGCGTAGAAGGTGTACTTGTTGCGGGCCTGGCTCTCGCCGGCAAACGCAGTCTGCAAATTTTGTTCGGTCTTCGATCCTTTCAGTTCCATCATAATCGTCCTTTCTTTTGCAATCTTCCTTATGGTTCGCCGCCCCAGGGCGGCGCGGGGGTCACATTGCCCGGCGCATACGCCCGGCTTTTTTGGCGCAGGCGGGGCACACGCCGTAAAACACCAGCTCGTGGCAGGCGTCCCGGTAGCCCGTCAGCTCCTCGGCCATACGGTCCAGCGTTTGGTCGCACTGGATGGGCGTGTCCCGCAAAGCGCCGCATTCCACACAGGCAATGTGGCTGTGCGGCTGCAGGAAATGGTCGAACCGGTCGGCGCCGCCGGCCATGGGGATGTGCCGCAGCTTGCCGTCCTCCGAGAGGCTGGCCAGGTTGCGGTACACGGTGGCCTTGCTGACGGTGGGATGGTCGCGGGCGACCTCGGCGTAAACTTCCTCCGCCGTGGGGTGGTTTTTCAGATGGCAAACAGCCTCGAACACCAGCTGTTTTTGTACGGTATTGCGCTTTTCCATCGCAGCACCTTCTTTCATAGGGGTTTTGTTCGGAAGCCACTATCAGTAGTTTATCTCATTAAAGATAAATTGTCAAGTGTTTCCGGAAAATTCCTGCGACGGAGTAAAAACAACAAGGCCAGGCGCGGTTGCAGCGCGCCTGGCCGTTGTTTTTTAGGGTTGGGCCGGCGGCACGCGGCGGCGCGGGCCGCCGGTGTTTTTGCTGCTGGTCTGGCGCAGGGTGCTGCGCACGGCCTTCACGTCCGTCAGGCTGCGGGCCAGCTGCTCTTCCGTTTCGCGCAGCATGTTTTCGCAGTAAGTGGTCACCGTGGCGCGCATCTCGCGGCTTTGGTTCTGGGCGGTGGTCACCAGCTCGGTGGCTTTCTGCTGGGCCGCTTTCACAATGGCCTCCTCGGCCACGATGGCGCGGGCGCGCTCCTCGGCGCGCTTGACGATGTCCTCGCTCTCGCCCCGGGCCTTTTCCAGGATGGTGTTGCGGTCCTTCACGATATTTTTGGCCTGGCGGATCTCCGCCGGCATGTTCAGACGGATTTCGTCGATGATCTCGCGCACTTTTTCCACGTCCACCATGCGCTTGCCGCCGGTGAAAGGCAGGTTCACCGCCTCTTCCAGGGTCTCGTCCATCACGTCCAGCAATTCGTCAATGGTCATTTCCAACACTCCTTTTCCTGCCTTGGGGGCATCTAGTCGTCCGCGGGCTGTTTTTCGTATTTGGCCAGCGCCACCGTGCCGTATTGATAGCGTTTTTTCAGCGTAAGGCCGCCGCACACGTCGGGCAGCGGGGCGCCGCGCTCGGTCTCGGCCATCACGATGCCGCCCGGCGCTAAAACGGCGTCCACGGCGGGCAGAACGGACGCCACAGTGCCGTGGTGATAGGGCGGGTCCAGCAGCACCAGGTCGAACTGTTCGCGGCAGCGGGCCAGGTACGCCGCCGCCTCCCCCTGGGCCACGCTGGCGCCGGCCGCCAGGCCGGCGGCCTTCAGGTTTTGGCGCACCAGGGCGCAGGCCTCGCGATTTTCATCCAAAAACACGCAGCGGGCCGCGCCGCGGCTGAGGGCCTCGATGCCCAGTTGGCCGCTGCCGGCGTACAAGTCCAGCACCCGCGCGCCCTCCAGGAAAAATTGCAGGGCGCTGAACATGCCCTCTTTCACCCGGTCCACCGTGGGGCGGGTGATATCGTCCCCGGGCAGCGACGCCAGTTTGGCGCCGCGCGCCGTTCCGGCGATCACGCGCATGGCTGTTCCCTCCCGTCCCTTTGATTCATTGTCATTATGGGGGCTTTTACAGGTTTTGTCAACCCTTTTCCCCCGTTTCCGCAGGCGCCGCCTGGGGATGGAAATGGCGGTACACGGCAGCCGCAGCCTTCTTGGAAACGCCTTTGGCTGCCGCCAGCTCGGCCTCGGCGGCCCCGCGCACCGCGCCCACGGTTTTAAACTGCGCCAGCAGCGCCTTGCAGGTGGCGGGGCCCACGCCGGGCACCTGTTCCAGCGTGGAGGAATAGGCGCGGCTTTTTTGCAGGCGCTTGCGGTAATCGTTGGCCCAGCGGTGGGTCTCGTCCTGGATGGTGGTGATGAAGGTGAACGGGCCCCGATGCATGGCCAGGTCGATCTCCGCGCCCTCGTCGGCCACCAGGCCCCGGGTGCGGTGTTTGTCGTCCTTCACCATGCCGAACAGGGGCACGTCGGCCAGGGACGTGCCGGCCAGGGCGGCGCGCACGGCGCTGACCTGCCCGCGCCCGCCGTCCAGCAGGATCAGGTCCGGCTTTTGGCCGAACTGGTTGGGTCCGCCCCGGTGCTTGTCGTACTCGCCGGCGCGGCGGGCCAGCGTCTCGGCCATGGAGGCGTAGTCGTCCGTGCCCGCCACGGTGTTCATTTTAAAGCGCCGGTAGCCGGCCTTTTTGGGCTTGCCCTGTTCGAACACCACCATGCCGGCCACGCTGGTGCCGTCGCCCCAGTTGGAGATGTCGTAGCTCTCGATCACCGCCGGGCTCTCGGCCAGGCCCAGCAGATGGGCCGTCTCGTCCAGCCAGCGCTGTTCCCGGCTGACGCGGCCGCTCTCCCGCGCCAGCCGCTCGAAGGCGTTGGTGCGGGCCATCTCCACCAGCTTGGCGGTGTCGCCCCGGCGGGGCACATACAGCTGCACCTTGCCGCCCCGGGTGTCGGCCAGCAGATGGGCCAGGTCCCCCGCGCCCTCGGGCAGGGCGTCCACGGCGATGCTTTTGGGGATGAACTCCACGTCCTCCAGGTAATAGCGGGGCAAAAACTCGCTGCGCAAGGCGTCGATGTCCTGGGTGTCGCGGAAGAGGAACTCCCGCTTGTCCGCCAGGCGCCCTCCGCGGAAGCGCAGAATGGCCGCGCACACGTTGCTGCCCGCGCCGGCAAAGGCCAGCACGTCCTGCTCGTCCACGGTGCTGCGCACCACCTTCTGCCCGCGGCTGACCTTCTCGATGGCGGCGATCTGGTCCCGCAGGGTGGCCGCGCGCTCGAAATCCAGCCGCTCGGCCGCGTCCTCCATGCGCCCTTGCAGCAGCTTGAGGATATCGGCCTGGCCGTGGCGGATGAGGTGCAGCGCGCTGTCCACGGCCTCGCGGTACTGGGCCTCGGTGATGCGGCCGCCGCACACGGCCATACACTTGCCGATGTGGGCGTTCAAACAGGGCCGGCCCTTGCCAATGTCCTCGGGGAAGCGCTTGTTGCAGCGGGGCAGGCGGAACACGTTCTGGGCCGTCTCCACCATTTCCCGCACGGCGAAGCTGGAGGTGAAGGGGCCGATGTAGTCCGCGCCCTCGTCGTCCTTCTGCAATACGGCCGAGATGCGCGGCCAGCCGTCCCGCGTGATCTTCACGTAGCTGTAGCCCTTGTCGTCCTTCAGCAGGATGTTGTACTTGGGTTTGTGGGCCTTGATCTGGCTGCATTCCAGCACCAGGGCCTCGAACTCGCTCTGGGTGACGATGACGTCGAACTCAAAGGCATTGTTGATCATCTTCGTCACTTTGGCGTCGTGGGGCACGCCCTCGCGGAAATACTGGCTGACGCGGGTGCGCAGGCGCTTGGCCTTGCCGATGTAGATGATCTCGCCCTTTTTATCCCGGATGATATACACGCCCGGCAGCAGCGGCAGCATCTTGGCCTTCTGCCACAGCTCGTATTTCGTCATGGGGACCGCCTCCTCCCTGGGATTGTTTGCTTTCGGGGTACGAAAAATGCGCCGGCTGCGCCGACGCATTTCATCGCTCTGTCCTGTTCGCTGCTTACTCGCTGAAGCCGGAGTTCACCAGCTTGACCAGACCCTCGACAGCAGTCTGCTCATCGGGGCCGTCAGCGATGATGCGGATGGTGGTGCCGCCCACGATGCCCAGGGACAGGACACCCAGCAGGCTTTTGGCGTTCACCCGGCGCTCCTCCTTCTCGACCCAGATGGAGGACTTGAACTCGTTCGCCTTCTGGATGAAGAAGGTGGCGGGACGGGCGTGCAGACCAACCTGGTTCTCGACGGTAACTTCTTTCACAAACATAGCAAACGCTCCTAAACAGTTATAATATGTGTGTGCCCTTAGTTCCTATTCTATACCAAACCGCGCCGCTTCGTCAATGATTTCACTTCATTTGGCGCATTTTCTCCATCAACGTACAATTCCACGGGCTTCCCCTTCCTTCCGTTGTGGACTTTCACCAATTAGTTTTCAACATTGTAGGCGCTTTATACAAAAAACTATTTTTACTTTTATTTACTTTCTCCATTGACTTTTTTCGCGCGGCGTTTTTTCTTCGGCTCCGGCTCCGGATGGGAGGCGGTATAGGCCGCGTACAGGTCGGGCCGGCGGGCCTTGGTGCGCTCCAGGGACTGCTGCTTGCGCCAGGCCGCGATGTTGGCGTGATGGCCGGACAGCAGCACCTCCGGCACGCGGCAGCCGTGCCACACCTCGGGCCGGCTGTACTGGGGATATTCCAGCAGGCCGGAATAATAGCTCTCGTCCTCGTACCCCTCGGGGCACGCCAGCACGCCGGGGCACAGGCGGAACACACTGTCCGCCACCACCAGCGCGGCCAGCTCGCCGCCGGTGAGCACATAGTCCCCGATGCTGATCTCCTCGTCGGCCAGGGCGTCGATGACGCGCTCATCCACGCCCTCGTAGTGGCCGCACACCAGCAGCAGGCTCTCGCGGCCCGCCAGTTCCCGGCACTTTTCCTCGGTGAGGGTGGCGCCGCCGGCCGTGAGGAACACGATGTGGGGCCGGGGCCGGCCGGTGTCCTCCACCTGGCGGATGACGTCCACGCAGCAGTCATAAATGGGCTGGGCCTGCATCACCATGCCCGGGCCGCCGCCGTAGGGGTAATCGTCCACCTGGCGCTGCTTGCTCAGAGTATAATCCCGGATCTGATGGCAGGCGAACTCGATGTGGCCCCGCTCCGCTGCGCGGCCGATGATGCTCTCGCGCAGCACGGCCCCACACATCTCCGGGAACAGCGTGGCGATGTCGATGCGCAGTCCCATACTTCTTCCTCCCTCAGGCGCCGGGCCCCTCGTCGCCGTTCTCGGCCGGGCCGAACATGCCGGGGATGGGCCGCACGTACACGGCGCCCTGCTCCGGCTCCAAACGCTGTAAAAATTCCGGCACGGCCGGGAACAGGTACTCGCCGCCCGGGCCCGTCACCGTGTAGATGTCGCTGGCCGACGGGTGGGCGATGGCCGTCACCTCGCCGTACACGCGGCCCGTGTCCGCGTCCACCACCTTGCAGCCGATGATGTCCTGCACATAATAGCGCCCGGCGGGCAGGGGCGCGTCCTCCCGGTCAAAATAGGCCACCCTGCGCAGCAGCGGCCGCGCGGCCTCGATGGAATCCACCCCCGCCAGCTTCAAAAGGCACATGCCCTTGTGGATGCGCGCGGCCTCGATCTCCACCGGGCGTCCGCCCTCGGCGGGGAGGGCAAGCCGCGGCCGGCGGGCCCCCAAA
>CAJMEU010000164.1 GCA_905212515.1 uncultured Oscillospiraceae bacterium
CCGGGCCCGCGGGGGGGGGACCCGCTTTTCCCGCGCCCACCCCTCCGGCGACCCGGGCCGGCCCCGGCCCCGGCGGGGGGGGCCCCGCCGGGGGGGCGCGCGCGCCCCGGCGCCGTCCGCGGGCCCGGCCCTGTCCGTCGGCCGCGCGCCGGACCTGTGGGCTTTGTGCCACAGCGGCCTGCTGCCGGGGGAAGGGGACGCGCTCTACCGCGGCCTGTGCCGCCGGGTGCAGGCGGGCAGGGGCCTTGCCTGGACGGTGCGGGACGGGGACGAGGATGTCAGCGCGGCCGCGGTGACGGCCCTGGACGGGAACGCCGCCTATCTGGCCGCCCTGGCCACCGCGCCGGCCCACCGGGGCCGGGGCCATGGCTCCGGCCTGGTGCGGGCCCTGTGCGCCGAATTGGCGCCCCGGGACGTGTACCTGGTCTGCGAGCCCGCCCTGCGCCGCTTTTACGAGGCCCTGGGCTTTGCCCTGGTGACGCCCATCTGCGAGTTCGTGCCGCCGGAATAAACGGCGATATATACAATGCGGATTTGAAAATGCAAAATATTACGGAATGTATAAAATGGAGTGAAACTGATTTGACAGCCATCGAGGAATTTTACGATCTGCCCCCCGCGCTGCTGGAAGCGGACCGGGCGGCGCTGGACTTGTGCGGGGAGCCCTTCGCGCGCCTGGACGCGATCAGGGAATACAACCAGATCAAAATGCTGAAGGCCTTTACCGACTGCAAGGTGGGCGCCGAACACCTGGTGGGCAGCACCGGCTACGGCAACACCGACCCCGGCCGAGACAAGCTGGAGGAGGTGTTTGCCCGGGTGGTGGGGGCCGAGGCGGCCCTGTTCCGCCAAAGCTTCATGTCCGGCACCCACACGCTGGCCGTGGCCCTGTTCGGCGTGCTGCGCCCCGGCGACCGCTTCGTGTGCGCGGCCGGCCGCCCCTACGACACGCTGCAAAGCGTCATCGGCCTTGCGGGGCAGGCGGGCAACGGCAGCCTGCTGGAGTGGGGCGTGCAGTACGACGAGGTGCCCCTGCAAAACGGCCTGCCCGACCTTCCCCTGATTGCCGAAAAGTGCAAGGGCGCCAAAATGTGCTACATCCAGCGCAGCCGCGGGTACGACACCCGCGACGCCCTCAGCCTGGAACAGATCGCGGCCATCAGCCGCGCCGCGAAAGCGGCCCAGCCGGATATCGTCGTGATGGTGGACAACTGCTACGGCGAGTTTACCCAAAAGCAGGAGCCCACCCAGGCGGGCGCGGACCTGATGGCCGGCAGCCTCATCAAAAACCCGGGCGGCGGCATCGCGCCCACGGGCGGCTACATCGCCGGCCGGGCCGATCTGGTGGCCCTGTGCGGCCACCGGCTGACGGCCCCCGGCGTGGGGGCGGAGATCGGCTGTACGCTGGACGTGCTGCGCCAGCTGTACCTGGGGCTGTATTACGCGCCCGGCGTGGTGTGCGAGGCGCTGAAAGCCAGCGTGTACGCCTCCTGCCTGTTTGAACGGCTGGGCTACGGGGTGACGCCCCACTATCTGGCCCCGCGCAACGACATCATCACCATCGTGCAGTGTAAAAGCCCCGCGGGTATGGTGGCCTTGTGCGGCGGCATCCAGGCGGGCAGCCCGGTGGACAGCTACGCCGCGCCCGAACCCAGCGATATGCCGGGCTATACGGACCAGGTCATCATGGCCGCGGGGGCCTTCACCCTGGGCAGCAGCATCGAGCTGTCGGCCGACGGCCCTATGCGCGAGCCCTATGCCGTCTATCTGCAGGGCGGCCTGAATTTCCACGCGGCGCGCGCCGGCATCCTGCTGGGCGCGGGCCGCATGCTGCAACTGTAACGGCCCCAGGGCCGCGCCCACAAAGGAGGTAAAAACATGAAAATTTTCAACACCATGACCCGCCGCAAAGAGGAGCTGACCCCCCTGCACCCGGGCGAGTACCGCATCTACGTGTGCGGCCCCACGGTGTACAATTTCGTGCACATCGGCAACGCCCGGCCCGTCATCATTTTCGACACCCTGCGCCGCTACCTGGAATATACGGGCAGCAAGGTGAAGTTTGTGTCCAACATCACGGACATCGACGACAAGCTGATCAAGCGCAGCGCCGAGGAGGGCATCTCTATGGCCGAGGTGGCCCGGAAATATGAGGCCGAGTTCATCACCGACTGCGACGGCCTGAACGCCCTGCACCCCACGGTGCGCCCCCGCGCCACCGAGCACATCCAGCAGATCCTGGACATCGTGGCCGACCTGATCGAAAAAGGCCACGCCTACGTGGCCAAAAACGGCGACGTGTACTTCCGCGTCAAATCCGACAAGGACTACGGCAAGCTGAGCCATTTGAACCTGGACGAGCTGGAGTCCGGCTTCCGCGAGCTGCGGGCCGACATGGGCGACGATCTGAAAGAAGACCCGGCGGACTTCGCCGTGTGGAAGGCCGCCAAGCCCGGCGAGCCCTCCTGGGACAGCCCCTACGGCCCCGGCCGCCCGGGCTGGCACATCGAGTGCAGCGCCATGGCCCGCACCCATCTGGGCGACACCATCGACATCCACGCCGGCGGCGAGGACCTGATCTTCCCCCATCACGAGAACGAGATCGCCCAGTCCGAGTGCGCCAACGGCTGCACCTTCGCCCGCTATTGGATGCACAACGGCTTTTTGAACATCGACAACCACAAGATGAGCAAAAGCGCGGGCAACTTCTTCACCGTGCGGGAGCTCAGCGAAGTGTACGGCTACGAGCCCATCCGCTACTTCATGCTGTCGGCCCAGTACCGCAGCCCCCTGAATTACACCGCCGACCTCATCGAGGACTGCAAAAAAAGCCTGGAGCGGCTGTACACCTGCCGCGACAACCTGGATTTTGCCCTGGAGAACGGCGCCGGCGCCGGCGATGAGCTGGCCGGAAAAGCCGCGGCGGCCAAGGAAAAATTCTGCGCCGCCATGGACGACGACCTGAACACCCCCGCCGCCCTGGCCGCCTTGTTCGATCTGGCGCGGGAGATCAACACCCTGCGGGACGCGTCCTCCAAAGAGGCGCTGGCGGCTGCGGCGCAGGTGTTTGACGAGCTGACGGGCGTGCTGGGCCTTTTGTACAACCGGGAAAAAAGCGATATCCCGGCGGACATCCTGGCCCTGGTGGACGAGCGCGCGGCCGCCAAAAAGGCCAAGGACTGGGCCCGGGCGGACGCCATCCGCGCCCAGCTGACACAGGCGGGCTACGCGGTGGAGGACACCCCCCAGGGCCCCAAGGTGAGCAGGGCCAAATAAAAGGGGCGGAAAACCGGCCTGATTTTCAAGGAAAAAAGTTTAAATTTTGCAGGTTTTAAACGATTTTTTAAGCGTTTTGAAGCGATTTTGAAGCAGTTTTTTCGCGCACAAGCGGTTTTTACGGCCCTTTTTCCGGCATTCGGGGCCGTTCCCGGCGCCTATTTCAACGGCCGGGAGGGCCCAAAAACGCGCCGAGGCGGGGAGAAAACAAGATAAAAGCGGCTGTTTTGACACGTCAAAACAGCCGCTTTTTTGCTTGATTTTCAAACGCCCAGGGCCTCTTTGATCCTGGCGATCATGGCGTCATACTCCCCGGCGGAGAGGAAGGTGCGCTGGGGGTCCATGGCGAAGGTGCCGCCCCACTCGAACGCGTCCTCCTCGTACTTGGGCACCAGGTGGAAATGCAGGTGATGGCCCGTGTCGCCGTAGGCGCCGTAATTGACCTTTTTCGGGTGGAACACCGCGTGCAGGGCAACGGCCACCCGGTTCACATCTTCAAAGTAGGCGGCGCGCTGGGCGGGCGTCAGCTCCACCATTTCGCTCACATGCTCTTTGTGGGCCACGATCACCCGCCCGGGATGGCTTTGCTCTTTGAACAGATACACCTTGGACTCGGGCAGTTCGCAGATCTTGATGCCGAATTTGTCCACCAATCCGCCCTCCATGCAGTAGGCGCAGGTCTGGTCTTTCATGGATACAGCCTCCTTTTTTGCGGCGGCCCTGGGCCGCGCGCTGTTACAATGTGTCCGCGTCTTCGCTGTCCCCTGCGGGCACGGCCTCGTAATCCAGGGACACGTCCACGCCGTTCAGCTGGTTCTCGATGGCCCCGGCGATGCCCGGGAAGTATTTGCCGATGCAGGTGCCGCGGCAGTGGATGCCGTCGTAGAAATCCGCCGCCGTGACGCCCTTGATGGCGTGGGGGTTGTAACTGCCGTAAACGGGGATGTCCAGGGCCGCGGCCACGCGGCGGATGGCGGGCTCGGTGGAGACGAAGCCGCTGTAGTGGTCGGCCTTTTCCACGGCGTTGTCGTAGGGGATGGGATGGTAGGGCGTCAGGATCAAAATGACGTTCACCCCGCGGCTTTGCACATAGCTGAGGAACTGCTTGAAGATATCCAGCCGCTGGGCGTCCACCTTGTCGTAATACTCCACCAAGAAAAAATTCATTGTCTGCTGCAAAGCCGCGGCGTCGACGGCCTCCTGGCTCTGCTCGCGGAGCTCCTTGCTGTACACAAGGCTGCCGTCGTGGCGCTTCACTTCCGTCAGCTGCCCGTACAAATCCCCGGCGACGGCCTGGGGTTTTTTCACGCTGCCCTCGGATTGCAGCACGTACTTCAGGTTGGACTGGAAGTAGCTGGGCGAATAGAGGCTGGTCCACTTGGTGTTGGGGTCCTCGGCCTCGTATTCCTGGGGGATGCCCAGCTTTTCCGTCAGGAACTGGGCGTACAGTTTTTTGTCGCTGCGGGCGTCGGTGGCATCCGGCCCGGTGTTGAACAGCCAGGGGTCCACGCCGATCACCAGGTTGGCGGGCAGCTTTTCAGCCCGGTCGAACAGATAAAAGCTGCCTACGACGTCGTAAAAGTCCGCGCCGGTGAGGGCGCAGTTGAAAAACTGCCCGTCCTCGAGGCCGCACAGCTTGGTGTCCAGCTGCATGATGCGGGAGGAGCCCAGGGCGATGGTGCCCGGCGCCTCGTCGAACTGGGTCACCAGAATTTTCAAAATTTTGCGCTGCTGTTCATTCAGCTGCTCGTAGCCGATGATATCCTTGCCGGACAGCAGCATCTGCGCGATGCTGCGCAGGTATTGCTCGCCCTGGTAAATGCCCGAGCGGTCCACCGTGTAATTCACGTACATCATGAACACCACCACGGGGATGAACAGGGCCGTCACCAGGGCGATGCGCACCAGGGCCAGGCCGTTTTTGCCCGCGCGCTTTGCCTCACGGACGGCGCGGGCGCGGGCGGCCTGTTTGTCGCTTAATTGTGCCACAGCCTCGCCCTCCTTAAAATTCTTGATACACGAACCCGGACTTGCCGAAGGCGCCGAAGAACAGGATGAACAGCACCAGCACATAGTACAGCGCCAGGCGCACGGGGAAGGGCACCCGGCGGATCAGCTGGTTGACGGGGATCTCGGCGCATTCAAAGCCCTCCACCAGCAGGATGGAGAACACCATGGCCAGGAAGGCGGCAAAGGTCACCTCAAGGCCGCTCATCAGCTCCACGGCCGCGTCCCAATCACCGAAGAAGCCGCCCCAGCCGGTGAAGAAATGGCTGAACAGGTAACCCGCGTCGGCCAGGGTGCCGCTGTGCACGCCCACCACGAAAAACACAAAGCAGGCCGCGAACACAAGGTAGGTGACGGCTGTTTTGAAAAAGGCGCGCAGCGGGGCGAAATGGTACAGGGGGTTATAGGGCTCCAGCCGGCGGCGGAAAGGGGCCGTGGCCTTGCCGATGCACAGGGCCGCGCCGTTGGCCAGGCCCCACACCACATAGGGCAGGGTGGCGCCGTGCCACAGGCCGCTGGCGAAAAACACGGCCAGCTGGTTGAAATACTGGCGCGCCTTGCCCCGGCGGTTGCCCCCCAGGGAGATGTACAGGTAATCCCGGAACCAGCTGGTGAGGCTGATGTGCCAGCGGCGCCACAGTTCGGTGAAGCTTTTGGCGGCAAAGGGGCGGCTGAAGTTTTCCATCACCCGGATGCCCTGCAGCGCCCCCGCGCCCACGGCGATGTCCGTGGCGGCGGAAAAATCGATGTACA
>CAJMEU010000165.1 GCA_905212515.1 uncultured Oscillospiraceae bacterium
GCGCCCTGGTGGCGCTGGTGGTGGGCCGGGTGGTGTTCCGGCGCCAGCAGGATAAATTTATCCTGCATATTTGAGGGGGGCATGAAGATGAGCAAGATGATCGAAGTAAACAGCGTCTCCATGCGCTTCAACCTGGCCAAGGAAAAACACGAGAGCCTGAAGGAATACCTGTTGGCCGCTGTGAAGGGAAAGCTGCAGTTCGACGAGTTCTACGCGCTGCGGGACGTATCGCTGCAGGTGGAATAAGGCGAGTTTTACGGCCTGGTGGGCCTGATCGGCAGCGGCAAATCCACGCTGCTGAAGGTGATCGCCGGGGTGTATAAGCCCAGCATGGGCAGAGTGACGGTGAACGGCACCATCGCGCCGCTGATCGAGCTGGGCGCCGGGTTCGATATGGACCTGACCGCCCGCGAGAACATCTATCTCAACGGCACGGTGCTGGGCCTGACGCCCAAATACATCGACGAGAAGTTCGACGAGATCGTGGATTTTTCCGAACTGCGGGAGTTTTTGGACGTGCCTCTGAAAAATTATTCCTCCGGCATGGTCAGCCGCATTGCCTTCGCCATCGCCACCATCACCAACCCCGATGTGCTGATCGCGGACGAGATCTTGTCCGTGGGCGATTTCCTCTTCCAGGAAAAGTGCGAAAAGCGCATGAAAGAGCTGCTGGCCAGCGGCACCACCGTGCTGCTGGTGAGCCATTCCATCGATCAGGTGGAGCGCATGTGCAACAAGGTGACCTGGCTGGAAAAGGGCCATGTGCGCATGCAGGGCGACGTGAAAACTGTGTGCGAAGCCTATAAGGCCCTGGACGAGCATCCGGCGGGCGAAGCGTGAACGGCGCCCCACAAGAGAACGGAGGAATGGCCATGACGCAGAGGGAACAGGACGCCGCGCCCCAGCCGGACAGCCTGGGCAAGGCGCTGCGCCGCACCGCCGACCCGGCCCACGCGGCCAGCCTGATGCGCCGCGGCGCGCGGTGCCTGGCGGAAAGAGGCCCGCAGGCGCTGGCCAGGGAGGTGAGTTACCGCGTGGATCTGATGACAAAGGGCGAAAGCTGGAAATTCCGGGCCGATGTGCCCCTGCGGCGGGAGCTGAAGGCCCAGGCGGCCCAGCAGTTTGCCCGGATGCCGCAAGTGAGCATCGTGGTGCCGCTGTACAACACGCCCATCAAGTTTTTGAAGCAGATGATCGCCAGCGTGCGCGCCCAGAGCTATAAAAACTGGGAGCTGGTGCTGGTGGACGCCTCGGACGCGGCCCACGGCGCGGTGGGCAAGGCGGCCCAGCGGGTGCGGGACAGCCGCGTCAATTACTGCCGCCTGGCGAAAAACGGCGGCATCGCCGCCAACACCAACGTGGGACTGGCCGAGGCAAACGGCGACTACGTGGCCTTGCTGGATCACGACGACGTGCTTTCCCCCAATGCCCTGTACGAGGCGGTGAAGGCTGTGAACGAGCAGGATGCCGACCTTGTTTACAGCGATGAGATCGTGCTGGACGAAAAGCTGAAAAACCTGTGTGAATACCATTTTAAGCCCGATTTTTCCCCGGACACCCTGCGGGGCTGCAATTACATCACCCATTTCCTGGTGTTCAGCAAAGAGCTGCTGGGCCGGGCCGGCCCCGAGGACAGCGCCTACGACGGCGCCCAGGACTTCGACCTCGTCCTGCGCCTGACGGAACAGGCGCAGCACATCGTCCACATCCCCAAGGTGCTGTACTACTGGCGCAGGCACGAAGGGTCCACGGCCGGGGATATGGCGGTGAAGCCCGAGGCCGTCGACGCCGGCGCCAGGGCCGTGGGCGCGCAGCTGGCGCGCAAGGGTCTGGACGGGCAGGTCAGCCCCATCGAGGGCTGCCCCGGCGCCTACCGCACCGTGTATAAGGGCGACGAGCGCCAGATGGTCAGCGTCCTGATCCCCAATAAGGACCATGTGGAAGACCTGGGCCGCTGCCTGGCCAGCCTTTATAAAAACGCGGGCTGGGCCAATATGGAAGTGCTCGTCATCGAGAACAACTCTGAGGACCCGGCCACCGCCGCCTTCTACGCCGCGGCCAAAAAGCGTCTGCCCGGCCTGCGGCTGGTGCAGTACCAGGGGCCGTTCAATTTTTCGGCCATCAACAACTTCGGCGCGCGCTTTGCCCGGGGCGGCCACCTGCTGCTTTTGAACAACGACGTGGAGGTGGAAACGCCGGGCTTTGTGCGCGAGCTGGTCAGCTATTCCCAGCGGCCGGACGTGGGCGCCGTGGGCGCAAAGCTGTACTACCCGGACGGCACGGTGCAGCACGCGGGCGTGTTCGTGGGCCTGGGCGGAAGCGCGGGCCACAACCACAAGGGCCACCCGCGGGACTCGGCCGGCGATTTGTACCGCCTGGCCACCACCCAGAACATGAGCGCGGTCACCGGCGCCTGCCTGATGGTGAAGAAAAGCCTGTACGACGCCCTGGGCGGTTTGGACGAGGAAAACTTCGCCGTGGCTTACAACGACGTGGACTTCTGCCTGAAGCTGCGGGCCAAGGGATATCTGAACGTGATGACGCCCTTTGCCGCCGCCGTGCACCACGAGAGCAAAAGCCGGGGGGACGACACCCATTCCGGCGGGGAAAAGCAGCGGCGGTACGAGGCCGAGAAAGCCCGCTTCGTGGAAAAGTACCAGAACATGATCGAAGCCGGGGACCCCTACTACAACCCCCATTTCACCACGCTTTACGAAATTTACGGCTAGAAGTAAAGCGGGCGTGGAGGCGCCATGAACCTCAAACTGAAACGCGTGAAGGAATTGTTCGCCTTCTTTCTGGACACCGTCCGGAAAGAGGGCTTTTCCTCTACCCTCAAACGGGCCTGGGGCTTTTTGCGCCGGCGCCTGAAAAGCAAGAAGGGCCGCTTCCTGCCGCCGAAAGACGTGCTGGCGGCCCAGACGGCCGCGGACACCTCGGCCTGGCCGCTGCTGTCCGTCTGCGTGCCCTTTTACAACACGCCGCGCCCCTTCCTGCGGGACCTGGTGCAAAGCCTCAAGGGACAGTCCTGCCAAAATTGGGAGCTGTGCGCCGCCGACGCCTCGGACGCGGCCCACGCCTATGTGGAGCAGTACCTGCGCCGGGAACTGGGGCAGAAACTGCGCTACGTCCGCGTGGAGAACAAGGGCATCAGCGCCAATACCAACGCCGCCGCCCGCCTGGCCGCGGGCGCTTACCTGGGCCTGGCCGACCATGACGACGTGCTGGCGCCCTGCGCCGTGTACGAGATGATGGCCGCCGCCCACTGCACGGGCGCGGGCTTTTTGTACAGCGACGAGGCGCTGTTCCAGCAGGACATCCGCCGGCCCCTGGTGGGCCACTTCAAGCCGGATTTCGCGCCGGATTACCTCAATTGCTGCAATTACATCTGCCATTTTTCCGTATTTAAAAAGGATCTGTTCTGGCAGGTGGGCGGCGAAGACCCGGCCTGCGACGGCAGCCAGGACCACGACCTGTTCTTGAAGCTGAGCGAGCTGGCCCCACCGGTGCACATCCCCCGGGTGCTGTATTATTGGCGGGTGCACGAGGCCTCCACCAGCGGCGGCACCGGGGCCAAGCCCTATGTGGCCGCGGCCGCCAAACGGGCCATCGACGCCCACCTGGCCCGCACGGGCGCCCAAGGGCGCGCCGTGGACGGGCTGTTCCCCTCCACGTACAAGGTGGAGTACGAGATCGAGGGCCGGCCCCTGGTCAGCATCCTCATCCCCAACAAGGATCACGCGGAGGACCTGGACAAAACGCTGCAAAGCGTGTTCGCCAAAACGCGCTGGCCCCATTACGAGGTGGTGGTGATCGAGAACAACTCCACCGCCCCGGCCACCTTCGCCTATTATGAGCAGATCGTGCAGGCACACCCCCAGGTGCGGGTGGTGCGCTACGAGGGCGGGTTCAACTTCTCCGCCATCAACAACTTCGGCCGCAGGGCGGCAAAGGGCGAATACCTGCTGCTGCTCAACAACGACGTGCAGGTCATCAGCGAGGGCTGGCTGACCGAGATGCTGGCCCTGTGCAGCCAGCCCGGCGTGGGCCTGGTGGGGGCCAAGCTGTATTACCCGGACGACACCATCCAGCACGCGGGCGTTATCACCGGGCTGGGGGGCTTTGCCGGCCACAGCCACAAATACGCCCGCCGGGCATCCTCGGGCTATATGTTCCGCCTGGCCACGGTGCAGGATTTCTCAGCGGTGACGGCTGCCTGCATGCTGGTGAAAACAGCGGTGTACGACGCCGTGGGCGGTATGGACGAGGGCTTCGAGGTGGCGTTCAACGACGTGGACTTCTGCCTTTCCGTGGGCAACGCGGGTTACCGCGTGCTGTGGACGCCTTACGCCGAGCTGTACCACTACGAGAGCAAAAGCCGCGGCCTGGACACGAAGGGCCCGGCCAAGGCCCGCTTCGAGGCCGAGCGCCGCCGCCTGGAGGGCCGCTACGGCCGCCGCCGGCTGATCGGCGACCCTTTCTACAACCCCAACCTGACGCTGGACCGGGAGGATTTCTCGGAAAGCGACGTGCTGCCGAAATGGACGTTATGAGCGACAGCCTGCAAAAGGAAAAACGGGCGGCCCGGGCCCGGGCCCGGCAGCTGGCCGGCCTTACGGCCCGCGACCCGGCGGCCCGCGCGGCCCTGGGCCGGGCCGTCAGCCGGCGGCTGGCCGCGCTGGAAGCTTACCGCCGCGCGGCGGTGGTGCTGGCCTTCGCGCCCATGGGCACAGAGGCGGACATCACGCCCTTTCTGCGCCGTGTCCTGGCGGATGGGAAACGTCTGTGCCTGCCCGCCTGCACGGGCCCCGGCGTGATGGAGGCGCGGGAAGCGGCGGACCTGGCTCTGCTGGCGCCCGCCGGCGCCTACGGCATTTTAGAGCCCGCGGGCCCGGCCGTGCCGCCCGAAAAGATCGACCTGGCCGTGGTGCCCTGCCTGGCCGCCGGGCGGGACCATACCCGCCTGGGCCGCGGCGGTGGTTATTACGACCGCTACCTGCCCAAACTGCGCCCCGGCGCGCCCGCGGCGGCCGTGTGCGCCGCCGCTCTGCTGTGGGATACGGTGCCCGCCGGCCCGCTGGACGCGCCGGTGGCCCTGGTGGTGACGGAAGAGGAGACCCTATGAAAAAGTGGATGGTACTGGCGCTGTGCGCGGCGGCCCTGGCGGGGGTGACCGCCTGCCTGCCCGCGGTCCCGCGCAAGGACGCCTTCGCGCCCGAAGCCACGTCGGACCGGGTGTGGACGTTCGTGCCCGGGCAGGCGGAAGAAAAGCAGGCGGGTGGCAAGAAAACGCAGGCCGTGCCCGGCCCGGTGGAAGCGCTGCTGGACGGGATGACCTTGCCCCAGCAGGCGGCGCAGCTGTTCCTCACCCGGGTGCCCGCGGACGGCGTGCCCTTTGCCCAGGCGCCGGGCGGCTATATCCTTTTTGCCGGCGATTTCGCGGACAAAACCGCCGCTGAGGTACAGGCGATGACCGCCGCCTTGCAGCAAAGCGCCCGGGTGCCGCTGCTGGTGGCGGTGGACGAGGAGGGCGGCGGGGTGACGCGGGTCAGCTGCTTCGAGGCCCTGCGGCCCGAGGGGCCCTTCCCCTCGCCCCAGCAGCTGTACGCCCAGGGCGGCATGGAAGCCGTGGAGGCCGACGCGGCCGAAAAAGCGGCCCTGCTGCAATCCTTGGGCATCAACGTGAACATGGCGCCGGTGTGCGACGTCAGCCAAGACCCGGCTGATTTTATTTACAGCCGCACCTTCGGCGCGGACGCCGCGGCCACCAGCATGTATGTGGACCGGGTGGTGCGCGCCAGGGGGGGGGGGGAAGACGGGGATTTTGTGAAGCCCGTAGCGGGGGACGGGGCCCGCGCGGGGCCGCCCCCCGCCGCGGCGGGAGTCGGGGGG
>CAJMEU010000166.1 GCA_905212515.1 uncultured Oscillospiraceae bacterium
CCAAGCGGCGGGCCAACGCTCTTTGCTACTTTCTCAACGCTGAGAAAGTAGATTCTCGCCGTAAAAACAAGCGCAAAAATCACTGCGCCTGGGCACCCGCTCCGCCGCTCCCAAAAACGCAACCCAGGGCAAGCCGCCCACCCCAAGCCGTAAAAGCCAAAAACAGGAGGAAAAGCTATGGATCACCTGTCCCTGGCCGCCGAACTGGCGGTCAACACCTACCCTGGCCGCGGCATCGTCCTCGGCCGCAGCGAGGACGGCAAACACGCCGTCATCGCCTATTTCATCATGGGCCGCAGCGCCAACAGCCGCAACCGCGTGTTCACCGAAAAGGACGGCGGCATCATCACCCAGGCGGCCGACCCCGCCAAGCTGGAGGACCCCTCCCTCATCATCTACGCGCCGGTACGCGTGTACGGCAATAAAACCATCGTCACCAACGGCGACCAGACGGACACCATCTTCGATTCCCTGTCCCACGGCGGCGGCTTCGCCAAAGCCCTGCGCACCCGCACCTTCGAGCCGGATGACCCCAACTTCACCCCCCGCGTCAGCGGCATCGTGAAGGTGAAAAAAGGCGAAATGAGCTACAAGCTGTCCATTCTCAAAGCGGACAACGGCAACAAAAAAAGCGTCGAGCGCTTTTTCTTCGAGTATCCCCAGCCCGTCAAGGGCGAGGGCCGTTTCATCCACACCTACCGCACCGACGGCAGCCCCATCCCCAGCTTCGAGGGCGAACCGGAGAAGGTGAAGCTCTCCGGCGACATCGACACCTTCACCACCATGGTGTGGAACAGCTTGAACGAGGACAACAAGGTCAGCCTCTTTGTGCGCTATATCGACCTGAAAACCGAAAAGGTGCAGGACCGCATCGTCAACAAATACGAAAAAGTGTAAACCCGCAGGAAGAAAAAGGAGGCTGCCCCATGAAAGAACTGGAACTGAAATACGGCTGTAACCCCAACCAGAAGCCCGCCCGCATTTTTATGCGCGAGGGCGAGCTGCCCGTCACCGTGCTCAACGGCAAGCCGGGCTATATCAATTTCCTGGACGCGCTCAATTCCTGGCAGCTGGTGAAGGAGCTGAAAGAGGCCACGGGCCTGCCTGCGGCCGCGTCCTTCAAGCATGTGTCCCCGGCGGGCGCGGCCCTGGGCCTGCCCCTGACGGACGCCATGAAGAAAATGTACTTTGTGGAGGGCATGGACCTGTCCCCCCTGGCCTGCGCCTACGCCCGCGCCCGCGGGGCGGACCGCATGTCCAGCTTCGGCGACTGGATCGCCCTCTCCGACACCTGCGACGAAAGCACGGCCAGGGTCATCCAGCATGAAGTCACCGACGGCATCATCGCCCCGGGCTATACCGAAGAGGCCCTGGCCATCCTGAAGAGCAAGCGCAAGGGCGGCTACAACGTGGTGCAGATCGACCCCGCCTACACCCCCGCGCCCGTGGAGACCAAGGACGTGTTCGGCATCACCTTCGAGCAGGGCCGCAACGAGGCGAAGTTCGACGGGCACACCTTCGACAACATCGTCACCCGTAACAAAACCCTGACGGACGAACAGAAGCGGGACCTGATCCTCTGCCTCATCACCCTGAAATACACCCAATCGAACTCCGTGTGCTATGCCGAGGGCGGCCAGGTCATCGGCGTGGGCGCGGGCCAGCAAAGCCGCATCCACTGCACCCGCCTGGCGGGCAACAAGGCCGATATCTGGCACCTGCGCCAGCACCCCAAGGCCCTGAGCCTGCCCTTCCGGGACGACGTGTCCCGCCCCAACCGGGACAACGCCATCGACGTGTACATCTCCGAGGAATACGAGGACGTGATCGGCGAGGACGTGTGGGCCGACACCTTCACCGTCCGCCCCGAGCCCCTGACGGCGGCCGAGAAAAAACAGTGGCTGGCCCAATATAAGGACGTGTGCCTGGGTTCGGACGCCTTCTTCCCCTTCGGCGACAACATCGAGCGCGCGCGCCGCAGCGGCGTCTCGGCCATCGTCCAGCCCGGCGGCTCCATCCGGGACGGGCAGGTCATCGACACCTGCGACAAATACGGCATCGTCATGGCCTTCAACGGCCTGCGCCTGTTCCACCACTGATCCCATTGTCAGGAGGGCCCGCCCATGGCGGTCAGGCAAAAGATGAATAAGATCCTGCCCCGCGCCGTCCAGGGGCTGGGCACGTTTCTGGTGTGCCTGGCCCTGGTCCTGGCCGTGGGGCAGGGCGTGCGCCCGGGCGGGCTGCTGCTGTTTTTGTGTTACGCCCTGGCCGGCGTGTGGCTGCCCGGCCGTGTGCTGGCGGGCTTCACCGGCGCGCGGGCCGCGGGCCTTTTGCAGACGGCCAGCCTGGTGCTGGGCACGGGGCTGTTCGCCCTCACGGCGGCCCTGGCCTCCGCCACGGGCCTGCACGGCCTTGTGTGGGCCCTGCCGGCGCTGGGCCTGTTGGGCCTGGCCGCGCGCCGGCGGGACTTCCAAAGCCCCCGCGCCGGGGCCGCGCCCGACGCCTGGGGCTGGAATTTGGCCTGGCAGGTGTTGTTTTCCCTCTGCCTGTTCGCCGGCGCGGCGCGCCTGGCCCGGCCCCTGGCCGTGGGCAGCGTGCTGCCGGACCAGGATTTTTTCTGGAACCTGGGCAACGTGCAGGCGTTTTTGCAGGGCTTCCCCCCGGCCGACCTGCGCTTTGCCGGCCACACCCTGACCTACCACTGGCTGACGGAGCTGCTGGCCGCGAGCTTTGCCATGGCGGGCGTGCCCGCCTACGACGCGCTGGCCTTCTTCCTGCCGCCGGCCCTGCTGGCCGCGGTATTGGCGGTCGTGCGGGAGCTGGGCCTTATCTGGTTCGGCGGCAGCGCCAAAAAGGCGGCCGCCCTGGTCGGGCTGCTGCTGTGCACCCAAAGCGCCGGTTTGTGGAAGAGCTTCGGCCGGCGGGACCCCTTTTGGAACCTGTCCCTGCGGCACCTTGCCACCAACGTGAACGGCTGGGCCACGGCCCTGTGGCTGCTGTGCGCGGTGCTGGCCTGCGCGGCGCTTTTGTGGCGCGGCACGGCCGGGGCCTGGGTGTACGGGTGCGGATTTTTGGCCTTCGGGCTGCTGGCGCTGGCCAAGGGCCCGGTGGCCGGCGTGGCCGCCCTGGCCCTGCTGTGCGCGGGCGCGCTGCGGCTTTTCTGCCAAAAGTGTTGCCGAGGCAACACGGAAAAAAAGCAAAACAAAGCGGATCTTCACGGTTTTTTATTCGGTTTTGGCTGTTTTTTGCTGTTTTTATTGGTGTATCAGGCGCTTTTTGCCGCTGGAACGGGCGCTTCGGTGGTGTTTTCGCCCACGGGAACGCTGGAAAAGTCCTGGTTGGGCAATTTTCTGCTGGCCGCGCAGGGGTTTGTGCCCCGGCCGGTGTTCCTGCTGCTGGATCCCCTAAATTACCTGGCGCTGCTGGCGGCCTTTGCGCCGGCGGCGGCCCCGCTGGCACTGGCTGGCGCGGTGCGGGACGCAGCGCGCCTTTCCCGGGTGCCGGGGCCGCGCCTGGCGGCCACGGCGCTGGCGCTGGGCGGCTTTCTCGCCTTCTGCCTGTTTGACCACGAGGCCATGAGCCAGATGTACTTCGCCTTCGCCGCCCTGCCCGGCCTGTGCCTGCTGGCGGTGGAGAACGCGGGCTCCGCCTGGGCCTGGGCCAGGCGGGGCGGCCTTGCAAAGCGCCTGGCGGCGGGATTGGCCGCCGCGCTGGCGGCCGCGGGCCTGGCCACGGGCTGCTTTGCCTAGGCGGGCATCACGAACTAGGGCGTCGCCCTGCTGGCGGACCGCCCCGCCGCCGTGGCCGGCCAGGACTGGGACCTGCCCCTGACGGCCGGCGAGGAAGCGGCCATGGAGGAGTTGGCGGCGCTGCTGCCCGCGGACGCCTGGTTCGCGACCAACCGCATCCACACGGGGCGGGCCTTAGAGGGGCTGTCCAACGTGTACACGGGCCTTTCGGGCCGCACCTGCTGGTTCGAGGGGTTCAAATACGCCATGTCCAACCTGGGCGTGGGTCTGCCGGAAGTGCTGGGCCGGCTGGACGCGGTGCAGCGGGCCTTTTCCGCCCTCACGGCCGCCCAGGCGCGGGCCGCCCTGCCGGAGGAGGTGCGGGCCCTTGTTTACAGCAAGGCGGCGGCCGCCGCCGGCCAGGACGTGCTGGAGGGCGCGCCGGCGGGCGAGGGCTTTCGGCAGCTGCCTGTTTTGTACGAAAACGACGACGTCGTGATCTATCAACTACGATGAACCGGAGGTTTATTTCCATGAAAGTACTGGTGATTGGAAGCGGCGGGCGCGAGCACGCCATCATCCGCAAGCTGAAGGAGAGCCCGAACGTGACGCAGCTGTACTGCGCGCCGGGCAACGGCGGCATTGCGGCGGACGCCGTGTGCGTGCCCCTCAAGGCCACGGACGTGGACGCCCTGGCGGCCTGGGCCGCCGAAAATGCCATGGACTACGTGGTGGTGGCCCCGGACGACCCCCTGGCCCTGGGCCTGGTGGATCTGCTGGCGGAAAGGGGCATCCCGGCCTTCGGCCCCACAAAGGCCGCGGCCCGCATCGAGGCCAGCAAGGTGTTCAGCAAGGACCTGATGAAAAAATACCACATCCCCACGGCCAAATACGAGGCCTTCAGCGACCCGGACGAGGCCCTGCGTTATATTCGGGCCGAGGGCAAGTACCCGGTGGTGGTGAAGGCCGACGGCCTGGCCCTGGGCAAGGGCGTACTGATCTGCCAAAACGAGGCCGAGGCCGCCAAGGCCCTGCGGGAGATTTTGCTGGACGGCAAGTTCGGAGCCTCCGGCAGCCGGGTGGTGGTGGAGGAGTTCTTGACCGGGCCGGAGGTGAGCGTGCTGAGCTTCACCGACGGCGAGGTGGTGAAGCCCATGGTGAGCAGCATGGACCACAAGCGCGCCCTGGACGGCGACGCGGGCCTGAACACCGGCGGCATGGGCACTGTGGCCCCCAACCCCTATTACACCGAGGCCGTGGCACAGCTTTGCATGGAGACCATTTTCAAGCCCACCATCGCGGCCATGAAGGCCGAGGGCTGCCCCTTCAAGGGCTGCCTTTACTTCGGCCTGATGCTGACGCCCGAGGGGCCCAAGGTGATCGAGTACAACTGCCGCTTCGGCGACCCGGAGACCCAGGTGGTGCTGCCCCTTTTGCAGAGCGACCTGCTGGAGGTGATGCGGGCCACCACCGATGGCACCCTGGCCGGCACCGAGGTGGCGTTCAGCGCCCAAAGCGCGGCCTGCGTCATTTTGGCCAGCGGCGGCTATCCCCAAAGCTATCAGACGGGCAAGCCCATCCAGGGCCTGCAGGGCGGGCAGCTGCCCGACGGCGGCGCCACCGTGTACCACGCGGGCACCAGGGCGGACGAGGACGGCACGCTGCTGACGGCCGGCGGCCGCGTGCTGGGCGTGACGGCGGTGGCGGACACCCTGCTGGGCGCGGTGAAGGCGGCCTATGCGGCGGCGGAGAACATCACCTTCGAGGGGATGCACAAGCGCGGGGATATTGGCCAGCGGGCGCTGGCGGCGAAGTGAGGGAAGGCGTGCGCGGTGGTTTTATCGCCGATGGTTGAGGGCGGTTCCGGCTTTCCCGGTGCGCGGGGAAGCTGCGGGCCATACGCGGCGCGGTGCGCGGCAGTGGTGCCGGCGGCTGGGTGCGCGCTCTGATTTTACGTTTATTTTTACGGTGGGGTTTCTACTTTCTCAGCGTTGAGAAAGTAGCAAAGAGCGTTGGCCCGCCGCTTGGCCG
>CAJMEU010000167.1 GCA_905212515.1 uncultured Oscillospiraceae bacterium
AGCAGTATCTGGACATGAACATGTGGCTGCCCGGCGACATTCTGCTGAAGGCGGACAAGATGTGCATGGCCCACAGCCTGGAGCTGCGGGTGCCCTTCCTGGACAAGCAGGTGATGGCCTTCGCCGAGGGCATTCCCACAAATTTCCGCATCCGCGGCACGGACACGAAGATTGTGATGCGCCACGCGGCCAACAAAACCCTGCCCGACGAATGGGCCAACCGGCCCAAAAAGGGCTTCCCGGTGCCCATCCGCTATTGGCTGCGGGAGCAGAAATACTACGATTTGGTAAAAGAATATTTCACCAGCGACTACGCGGCGGTTTTCTTCGACCCCGCGGCGCTGATGAAGCTGCTGGACGACCATTTCCAGGGCAAAGCCATGAACCAAAGAAAAATCTGGACAGTGTTCACCTTTCTCACTTGGTACAAACGGTTCTTCATCGATGAGAAATAAGACATTCCCGCGGGGCCTGCGTCAGGCCCCACACCCCAACAGGGGGCTGTGTTCACGGTTCTAATCTGGTACAGGCGGTTTTTATTGATGAAAAATAAACATAAGAGCTTTTCCCGCACTGTACTGCAAATGCTGGCCGGCGCGGGGGTAGGGCTGGCGCTGGGCTTATGCATCGGCGCGTTTTTGTCCCAGGTCGATCCGGGCCGCCAGTTGCCGCTGTATCTTCGGCTGCTTTGCGCCGCGGCACTGCTGCTGTGGTGCGCTTTGTGGTATGTCCTCAGCGTGCCCATCCACGAGGGCGGGCACCTTATCTGCGGTTTGCTGACGGGTTATCGCTTTGTGTCCTTCCGGGCGGGCCGTTTCATCTGCTACCGGCGCCAGGGCAAGCTGCGCATCGGCCGCTATCAAATCGCGGGAACTGGCGGCCAGTGCCTGCTGGGCCCGCCGGGCGCCTCGCCGGACGCGCCCTTCCCGTATGTGTTGTACAACCTGGGCGGCGCGCTGGCCAATTTCGTCGTGGGCGGCTGCTTCCTTGCCTTGAGCTTTGCCTGCCCCCAGCCCGCCCGGCTGCTGCTGATGCTGGCGGGGGCGGTGAATATTGCCATGGGCGTGCCCAACCTGATCCCGATGAAAAGCATGACCACCGACGGCACCAATCTGCTGCTGGCCCGCCGCAGCGGGGAAGCCCGGCGTGCCTTATGGCTGACGCTGGCCGTGAACGAGCAGCTGACCGACGGGGTGCGCCCGCGGGACCTGCCGGCGGATTGGTTCCGCCTGGGCCCGCCCGCGCCGGAGGATGACCCGCTGGTAGCGGGCGTCAAATCCCTGGTGCCCATGCGTCTGGCGGACGAAGGCCGCCTGGACGAGGCCGCCGCGGCGTACCGCGCGCTGCTGGACGGCTGCCCCCGGCTGATCGAGGTGCAAAAGCAGGAGATCCGCTGCGACTTATTGCTGCTGGAACTGCTGCGCGGGGATAAGGCGGCCGCCCGCGCGCTGGACACGCCCGAACTGCGGCGCTATCGGCGCCAGACTGCCGGTACCCCCGGCCGCCTGTGCCTGGACTGTGCCGTCGCTGCATTGCTGCACGGGGATGAGGCGGCAGCCAACACGGCCCGCGCCGCTTTTGAACGGGCCGCCGCCCGCCACCCGCTGAGCGACGCCGCCCTTTACCGCGACCTGCTGGCCCGCGTGGGCCCGGCGGCCGCGCAAGCCCAATAAGAACGTGGGTTTCATCTGCCCGCGACGAAAGGAATCTGAACATATGGAAAAAAAGACCTTCTACATCACCACCCCGATCTACTACCCCAGCAATAAGCTGCACATCGGCAACAGCTACACCACCGTGGTGTGCGACGCCGTCGCCCGCTACAAGCGGCTGCAGGGGTACGATGTCATGTATCTGACCGGCACGGACGAGCACGGCCAGAAGATCCAGGACAAGGCCGCCGAGCAAGGCGTTACGCCCAAGGCATACGTGGATGAGATCGTGGCCGGCATCAAGGACCTGTGGAAGCTGATGGACATCAGCTACGACCGCTTCATCCGCACCACCGACGACTATCACATCGAGAGCTGCCAGAAAATTTTCACCCAGCTGTATGAACAGGGCGATATCTACAAGGGCGTGTACAAGGGCCATTATTGCAAGCCCTGCGAGAGCTTCTGGTCGGACAGCCAACTGGTGGACGGCAAGTGCCCGGACTGCGGCCGCGAGGTGTACGACGCCGAGGAGGAGGCCTATTTCTTCAAAACCAGCAAATACGCCGATCGGCTGCTGAAGCTGTACGAGGACGTGCCGGATTTCATCCAGCCCGAAAGCCGCAAAAACGAGATGATCGGCTTCATCAACCAGGGCTTACAGGACACCTGCGTGTCCCGCACCACCGTGCCCTGGGGCATCCCCGTGCCCTTCGACGAAAAGCACACCATGTACGTGTGGGTGGACGCGCTGTCGAACTACATCACCGCCCTGGGCTACGGCAACGATGCCTATCACGATTATGACAAATACTGGCCCGCGGATATCCACATGGTGGGCAAGGACATCCTGCGGTTCCACACCATCTTGTGGCCCGCCATGCTGATGGCCCTGGGTCTGCCTTTGCCCCGGCGGGTGTTCGGCCACGGCTGGCTGCTGCTGGAAAACGGCAAAATGTCGAAATCCAAGGGCAACGTGGTGGACCCGGTGGTGCTGTGCGGCCGCTACGGAACCGACGCCATCCGCTATTTCCTGCTGCGGGAGATCCCCTTCGGCCACGACGGTGTGTTCTCCAACGAGGCGCTGATCGCCCGCATCAACAGCGACCTGGCCAACGACCTGGGCAATCTTTTGTCCCGCACCGTGGCCATGGTGGAAAAATATTTCGGTGGCACCCTGCCCGGCCCCGAGGGCCGCGCGGCGGGTGCGTTTGACGACGAGCTGATCGCCGCCGTCACCGCCATGCCCGCCGCCGCCACCCGCTGCATGGACGATCTGCTGATCCCTCAGGCCCTGGCCGAGATCTTCAAGGGCATCCAGCGGGCCAACAAGTACATCGACGAGACGGCTCCCTGGGTGCTGGCCAAAGACGAGGCCAGCCGGCCCAGGCTGGCCGGCGTGCTGTACAATCTGTGTGAGGCCCTGCGCTACGCGGCCACGCTGCTGCAGCCCTTCATGCCCGGCACCGCGCCCAAAATGGCCGCCCAGCTGGGCCTGGACCCGGCCGGCATGACGTATGCCAGCCTGGACAGCTACGGCGTTTATGCCTCCTACACCGTGCACAAGGGCGAGGCGCTGTTCCCGCGCATCGATGCGGCCAAGGAATTGGAGGAACTGCACAAAGCTGAGGAAGCCGCCAAAGCGGCCGCTGCGGCCGAGGCTGCCAAGAAGGCCGCCGCCGAGGCAAAGGCCGCCGAGCCCATCGAGCACAGCCCGGAGATCGACTTCGACACCTTCTGCAAGGTGGAACTGCGCGTGGCCCGGGTGCTGACCTGTGAGCCCCTGCCCGAATCGAAAAAACTGCTGAAGATGACCCTGTTCGACGGCGAGCGCGAGCGAACCATCCTCTCCGGTATTGCCAAATGGTATAAGCCCGAGGATTTAATTGGCAGGAACGTGGGCATTGCGGCCAACCTGGCCCCCCGTCCCATGATGAAGGGCAAATATGTCAGCGAGGGTATGGTGCTGGCCGCCGACACCGACGACGGCGGCGCGTCCGTGGTGTTCTTCCCCGACGACGTGAAGCCCGGCGCCGGCATCCACTGACCTACTTTCTTTGAAAAGAAAGTAGGCAAAGAAACTTTCAATTGCGCTGTGCGCCCGCCGCTGGCAGGCCGGCGTACCTTCTGCCCGCTTTCTCACCCAGAGGAAGCGGGCAGAGGAACTTTTGATCATGCCGCGCGTCCGCCTCGGGGCGCCCGCGCGGCCGATGGGAGGACGCCATGTTCAAAAATAAACGCGGTTTCGTGCGTGCGGGCTGGCACCTGGCCGGCGCCATGGGCGCGCTGTATGGGCTGATTTTTCTGCTGAATTTTCTCGCCTCTTTCGCGGCCATCGCCTGGCTGACCGCCACCGGCGAGTACGACCCCGCCACCGGCGCCCTCACGGGGCGCGGCGCGCAGCTCAACGACATACTGTTTTATATGCTGATGTTTCTGCAGGAGGCGGCGATGATCGCCGTGCCGCTGCTGGCCTGGAATAAGCTGTGCAGGCAGCCGCTGGCCGCCATGGGCCTGCCCGGCCCCCGGGGCTGCGGCAGGGACTTCTGGACGGGCATCGGCCTGGCCTTTGCCAGCATCACGGCGGTGTTCGCGGGCATCGTGCTCACGGGCAGCGGCCAGGTGGCGTACAAAGGTTTTTCACCGGACCTGCTGCTCTGGCTGGCGCTGTTCATCGCCGTGGGTTTTGCCGAGGAAATTTTGGGCCGCGGCTATGTGATGGCCATCCTGCGCCGCACCGGCAGCCTGGCGGCGGTGTATGTGGTCTCCGGCCTCATCTTCGCCCTGATGCACGGCGGCAACAACGGGTTCAGCCCGCTGGCGTTCGCCAACATTTTTTTGGTGGGCGTGCTGTTTGCGGATATGTATATCCAAACCGGCGCCATTTGGATGAGCATCGGCTATCACATCCTGTGGAACTACGCCCAAGGGTGCATTTACGGTTTCAGTGTCAGCGGCCTGGACACCCAGGGGATCTTGGTGACGGCCGCCGGCGAGGCCAACCTGCTGAACGGCGGCGCGTTCGGCCCCGAAGGCGGGCTGTTTGTGACGCTGGTCATCGCGTTGGGCGCGGTGTTCGTGCGCTGGTACTGCCGCGGCCGCGGCCAGGCCCAAGGCTTCATCCGCCGCGATTATACCTTTACACAAGCCGCCGGCCGGCAGGAGTGACCCCATGATCTTCGACACCCACGCCCATTACACGTCCCACCGCTTTGACGATCACCGCGCCGCCCTGCTGGACAGCCTGCCCGGCCAGGGCGTGTGCGCGGTGGTGGACTGCGGTACGGACTTTGCATCTTCTACAAAAAGTATAAAATTGGCCGAACAATACGAATGGTTGTATGCTGCGGCGGGCATCCATCCGGAGAGCCTCATCGAAGAGGACGCCTCCACCGCCATCCGTTTTGGCGGGGACTGGCGGGCCGAGCTGGACGCCATCGCCCCTTTGTACGCCCATCCCAAAGTGGTGGCCGTGGGCGAGGTGGGGCTGGACTACCACTGGCCCATCCCCAAAGAAGCCCAGCTGGCCCTGTTTGAGGCGGAATTGGAGGTGGCCCGGGCCCAGGGACTGCCGGTGCTGATCCACGACCGGGAGGCCCACGGGGATATGTACGCGCTTTTGAAAAAGCACCGGCCCCGGGGCGTGCTGCACTGTTATTCCGGCAGCGCGGACGACGCCGTATGGCTGACGGCCCAGGGCCTGTACCTGGGCTTCGGCGGCACGCTGACCTTTAAAAACGCCCGCAAGACCGTGGAGGCTGCGGCCGTGTGCCCGCTGGACAAACTGCTGCTGGAGACAGACTGCCCTTACATGGCGCCGGAACCGTTCCGCGGCAAAGAGAACAACTCGGCCCTCATCCGCTATGTGGCGGAAAAGCTGGCCCAGATAAGGGCCCTGCCGGTAGAAGAGATTTTGCGCATCACCGAAGAAAACGCCCGGGCTTTGTTCGGGATATGACTAAACCACACCATGCATACGAGAAGCCCCGCAATACCAAAGGCATCCCGGGCATTTTAAAAATAAAATTCGCCCCCGGACAAAGACACCGTATCAGGGTATAAAAATATGAAAAACTCAG
>CAJMEU010000168.1 GCA_905212515.1 uncultured Oscillospiraceae bacterium
TGCTGGAGGACTTCGACCATCTGTACCGCTACGCGGACCTGCTGGACATGGAGGCGGGCGTGCACGCCGAGCGGCTGGTCGGCCGGTATACCGAGATCATGCCCGGCCGCCCCACCATCGCCGAGCACCGCCATCCCTACGACAGTGTGCGCATGTTCTGCAACAACAAAAAGGCCCATCCGCTCACCAAGCTGGACACGGCCATCATCACCGCGGCGGAACAGCAAACCATGAACTATTATATGAACCAGTGCGCCTTCTACACTTCGGACCGGGGCCGCAAGCTGTACCAGGAGATCGGCATGATCGAGGAACAGCACGTGACACAGTACGGCGCCCTGATGGACCCGCGCTGCACCTGGCTGGAGAACCTGCTGATGCATGAGTACACCGAATGCTATTTGTACTGGAGCTGTTTCCAGGACGAGACGGACCGCGCCGTGAAAAAGGTGTGGGAGCAGCAGTTTGAAAACGAGCTGAACCACCTGCACGCGGCCAAGGACCTGCTGGAAAAATACGAGGGCAAACAGTGGCAGCAGGTCATCCCCGAGGGCCAGTTCCCCGAGCTGCTGCGCTTTGCACCCCAGAAAGAATATATCCGCAAGGTGCTGGGCGAGACCGTGGAGGACACGGCCCACCGCGAGGAAGTGCTGTCCATTCATGATCTGCCGGACGACGCCGAGTACTGGACTTATCAGCAGACGGTGTGCCCCCGCGCCTCCGCCGTGCCCAGCCACAAGGTGATCGCGGACTATATCGCCGAAAAAGGCCAGGACTACCGCTACGAGGACGCAGAGAGCCCGGTGAAAGCCCTGCGCGACCGCCAGCGGGACAACACGAAGCTGGCCCGCACCAAATAAAATATCCCTCCCCAATCAACTGCGGCCCGCGCGCCTTCCTGCATCGGAAAGGGCGCGCGGGCCGCGTTTTTTATTGATGGGGTCTCTTCGGCACGGTATCCTGCAGGGCCCGGTACAGCTGTTCCACATCGAAAGGCTTGGGCAAAAAGCCCGTCATCCCGGCGGCCATCGCCTGGTCCCGGTCCTCCTGGAAGGTGTTGGCCGTCATGGCCAGGATGGGCACCGTGCGGGCGTCCGCGCGGGCCATGGCGCGGATCTCCCGCGCGGCCTCCAGGCCGTTTTTCACCGGCATGTTGATATCCATCAGGATCACGTCAAAATACCCCTGCGGGCTGTGGGCGAACAGCTCCGCCGCCTGCCGGCCGTCCGCCGCCCGCTCCACCTCGATCCGCCGCAGCCGCAGCAGCTCCGTGGCGATCTCGGCATTGATATCATTGTCCTCCGCCAGCAGGACCCGCAGGCCCTCCAGCAGGGAAAAATCCCGCTCCGCGGGTTCTGCCCGTACCACTTCCCCGTCAAAAACGGGCAGCGCGATGGCAAAATAGAACTCCGAGCCTTGGCCCACCGTGCTCTCCACGCACAGCCGGCCGCCCATCAGTTCCACCAAACTGCGGCTGATGGAAAGGCCCAGGCCGGTGCCCGGCACCGTTCCGCTCCCGCTTTGGGCTTGCTCGAACGCGCCGAAAATACGCTCCAAATCCTCGGGCCTGATCCCGATTCCGCTGTCTTTGACACTGAAGCGCAGGCCGGCCCTGCCGTCCGGCTTTTCCGTTTGGGACACGGCCAAGGTGACGCTGCCGCCCTCTCCGGTGAATTTACAGGCGTTGGACAGCAGGTTCGTCAGCACCTGGCTGATGCGCAGCTCGTCGCCCAGATAACACGCGTCGTCCAGCTCTTCCTCCAACACCAGGCGAACGCCTTTCTCCTGCATCTGCAGCTCAAACATGCCCTTCAGCCGTTCCGTCATGGCCCGCAGGTCAAAGGGCGCCGTCTCCAGCTCCATTTTCTGGCTTTCGATCTTGGACATATCCAAAATATCGTTCAGCAGCGAAAGCAGGAACTGGGCTGAAGAATCGATCTTCGTCAGATTCTCCCGCAGGGCGGGGCTGGCCTCGCCGCTGAGCATCGTCAGGTTCGTCAGCCCGATGATCGCGTTCATCGGGGTGCGAATCTCGTGGCTCATGCGGGAGAGGAAATCAGATTTCGCCCGGCTCGTCTCCTCGGCCTTTTCCAGCTTGACGCGCATCACCTTGGTCCGCATTTGGGACATGTTCAGCAGGATGATGATGCCTGCCGCCAGCATCACCAGGCCCACACAGATGCAAATCACCAGCAGCGGGTTGTTGTACAGCAGGGTCTTGAAGGTCACCGCACTGCTGCGTGTGGCCAGGATGTTCTGTGAAACGATGCCCTCCAGTTCCTCTTCGGACAGATTGTTGACAGCCTTGTTCAGCACAGAGTACAGGGGCACTTCACTGGAGGAAGGCACCGCCAGGGTCAGGCGTTCCACCTTGCCCATGTCCGCCGAAAGCGTAACGTTGGCATAGTAATCCTTGGCGTACAGATCCTCCACAAAAGAGAACGGCATCTGCGTATAATCGGCTTCCCCGCGGTTCACCGCTTCCAGGCACGCGGCATACGTGGGGTAATATACCGCCGTCACCGCCGAGATCGCCGGCAGCACGTCCCTGCCCTGGGGCACGGCGAACGTCAGCCCCTGGCCCGATGGATCCGTCCGTTTGTTGCGCAGGATCACCGAATCCAGCTTGGCGTAAACCGTCGTGCGGGCCAAGCCCGCCTCGTCGGCCGCATGGTCGCCGTTCAGGTAACAGCCGATGATGTCGGCCTTTCCCTCCTCCACCAGCGTTTCCAGTTCAGCGTAGGAATCCGCATACACATAGGTAAACGACAGGCCCGTGCGGCCGGCGATCAGATCGATACAGTCCTGCACGACGCCTCTGGTGGCCTCCCCCTCCTGATACAGCAGGGGGTAACGGTCTTTGATCACCGCCACGCGGACGGGCGCGCTGGTCCTGATAAACGCCTGTTCCTCCGGGGTAAAGCTGATGGAGTTGATATATTTTTCCGGGAAATATTTTTCGTACAGCTCCACGGCAAAATTGGGGTTCGCGGAGTAGATCTGCGCCATAGCGTCCGATAGTTGGGCGCACAGCTCCGGCTCGTCCAGCGCGGTGACGATGTAATACGGGTCCGATTCCAGCTTGGCGGCCACATTGTAGCCGTCTTTCATGTAAATATCGCTGCCGTACAGCAGGTCTACCTCTCTGCGATCCAGGGAATTTTCATAGCTGTCCTCATCCTCATAGTACACCAGTTCGCAATTCAGGTTGTTGAACTCGAGGAACTTTTCCAGCCGCGCGATCTTGCCCGTGGCTTTTTCCAACACGCCGATGCGCTTGCCGTTGAGGGTGGTGTAGTCAAAGCTTTTGATGGTGTCGTCGTCCTGATGGTAGATCAGCAGGGAATAATTGGTGCCCATCAGATAGGCGGGATAGTTGAACATCTTTTCATAGCCGTCAAAATAGAACATCCCGCCCATCAGGTCGTATTTGCCGTCTATCATCTCCGAAAGCAGTTCGTCCACATTCCCGGTCACGAATTCATATTCCCAGCCGGTGTATTTGGCGATCTCGTGCAGCCAGTCGTATGTCATGCCGCCGTAAGTGCCGTCCTCATACACTTCATTGATGCCGGCGCTCTCGGGGAAAGCCACCGTCACCACGCGGCGCTGCTGCGGTTCGGCGGCCGCGGCCGGCGCGCAAAGGGCCAGCCCCAGCAGCATTGCCAGGAAAAACGCCCTCGTTTTTTTCAGCCAGTGCCCCACCGGGCCCACTCCCCTTCTTTTCGCCGCACACTGGCACGCCGCCCCGGGATCAGGCAAAAAACTTTGCCTCACGCCAGACAAAGCCTTCGCCGCGCCTACGATCGTTTTCTTTTAGTATAAGCATTTTGAAGAGATATTTCAATCTTATTATTTGACATCCCGCAGCGAACGGAGTACAGTGAGGGCAAACGGCCGCCATCGGCCCTGCCGGACGGAGAAAGTGTGCGCAGCAATGAAAACCATTTATAAGACCAAAAGCAGCAAAGACGCCGTGCTGGATCTATACGACAGCCAATTGGCCAAACTGGGCTGTGCCTTCCGCGATCTGTACGTCGCCACCTCCTTCGGCCCCACCCACGTGGTCGAGACTGGGGCCCCGGCGGCCCCCGCGCTGCTGGTGTTCCACGGCGGGAACTCCACCACCGCCTACAATCTTTTGCTCTGCCGGTTCCTGCTGCCCCATTTCCACGTGTACGCGGTGGATATTATCGGCCATCCGGGGAAAAGCGCGGAGGTCAGCCTGCCCGCCGCCGGCTATGCCTACGGCCGGTGGGCCGGCGAAGTGATCGACGGCCTGGGGTTTTCGCAGATGCGCTGCTTCGGCGGATCGTTCGGCGGCGGCGTGCTGGCCAAGCTGCTGTGCGCCGCGCCGGAAAAGGTTTCCCGGTGCGCGCTGGTCGTCCCCGCGGGCATCAACAACGCCCTGCCGCTGGGCTCCGCCCGGATGATGGTCCCCCTGGCGCAATACCTGTGCACCAAAAAAGACAAGTACATCACACGGGCGGCGCTGTACATGGCCCTCTCCTCGGACGTGCTGGACCAGGACACGCTGGACACGGTAAAAAGCAGCTTCACCCATGTGAAAACCAAGGTGGCCATGCCCTCCAACGTCAGCGCGGCGCGCATGAAGCGCTATACCGCCCCCGCCCTGGTGATGGCCGCCGAACGGGACTGCCTGTTCCCGGCCAAAAAAGTGCTGGGGCGTGCGGAAAAGATCCTGCCCGGCTGCACCTTGTACGAGCTGAAGGGCCGCGGGCATATGCACCTTCTGACGGAGGAGGAAAAGCGCATGATCGTCGTGTTTTTAACGTGATCTTCGCCCGCGTTCTGGTTTCCCCCTCTAAATCCGCGGGAAATCGAGGGTTTACCTTGACAAACCCCCTACGCGCATTATACAATAGATTGTCCATAAATTCGTCATACTGTACAAAAGAGGAAATGGGAGTATATGAAACAGGAGAATTTACGCAATATTGCCATCATCGCCCACGTTGACCACGGCAAAACCACGCTGGTGGACCAGATGCTCAAGCAGTCCGGCGCCTTCCGCGAGAACCAGCAGGTGGCCGAGCGCGTGATGGATTCGGGCGACATCGAGCGCGAGCGCGGCATCACCATTCTGGCCAAGAACGCCGCCACGTACTACAACGGCATCAAAATCAACATCGTGGACACCCCGGGCCACGCCGATTTCGGCGGCGAGGTGGAGCGCGTTTTGAAAATGGTCAACGGCGTGCTGCTGCTGGTGGACGCCGCCGAGGGCTGCATGCCCCAGACCCGCTTCGTGCTGCAGAAGGCTTTGCAGCAGAACCTCAGCCTGGTCATCGCCGTGAACAAGGTCGACCGGCCCGACGCCCGGGTGAAAGAAGTGATCGACGAGATCCTGCTGCTGCTGATGGACCTGGGCGCCACCGACGAGCAGCTGGACAGCCCCATGGTGTTCTGCTCGGGCCGCAACGGCACGGCCAGCTACAGCCCCGAGGTGGCCGGCAGCGACCTGGAGCCGCTGTTCAAAACCATCATCGACTATGTGCAGCCCCCCGAGGGCAACCCCGGCGAGCCCTTTGGGCTGATGTGCTCCTCCATCGATTAGAACGACTTTGTGGGGCGCATCGGCATCGGGCGGGTGGAGACGGGCACGGACATAGTGGGCCAGGAC
>CAJMEU010000169.1 GCA_905212515.1 uncultured Oscillospiraceae bacterium
AAACCCTTCACCGTACTGGTCGCAGTGATCCTGGTGCTCATCCTGGGCGTGGTGTCCTTCACGGGCATGACCACCGACCTGCTGCCCAGCATGGAGCTGCCCTACGTGGTGGTCGTCACCACCTACCCCGGCGCCAGCCCGGAAAAGGTGGAGGCCGCCGTCACCCGCCCCCTGGAGGCGGTGCTGGGCACCACGGGCGGCATCAACACCGTGCAGAGCGTGTCCAGCGAGAATTCCAGCATGATCATCTTGGAATTTGAGCAGGGCACCAACATGGATTCCGCCATGATCGAGCTGTCGGGCAATATCGACCTGGTGGCCGGGCAGCTGGACGACGCCGTGGGCGCGCCCATGATGCTGAAGATGAGCCCCGACATGCTGCCCGTGGTGGCGGCCAGCGTGGACATGGAGGGCCAGGACGTGACGGCGGTGTCGAAGCTGGTGTCGGACACGGTGCAGCCGGCTTTCGAGCGGCTGGACGGCGTGGCCAGCGTGAGCGCCACCGGCCTGGTGGAGCGGCAGGTGTCCGTGCAGATGGACGGGGCGAAGATCGACGCGCTGAACCAGCGGGTGCTGGCCGGTGTGGACGAAAAGCTGGCCGAGGCCCAAAACGAGATCCTGGACGGCAAGGCTGAGCTGGCCAGCGGCAAGCAGAAAGTGGCAGAGGGCAAGGCCGCCTTGCAAAGCCAGAAGGACAGCGGCCTGGGGCAGCTGTCGTCGGCAAGCGCCCAGGTGGACGCGGCCGCCGCCCAGGTGAGCGCCCTGCTGAGCGAGGAAAAGACCCTGGAGGCCAATCAGAAGGCCTTTGAAATGGAACAGGCAGGCTACCAGCAGGCCCAGCAGACCTACGCCGGGCTGAACACGGCCCTGGCCCAGGCCAAGGCCGGCGCGGTGGAGAGCGCCAAGGCCGGCATCCTGGCCCAGGTGAACGGCGCCCTGGCCCAATTCGGCATGCCGGCCGCCGGCACCTATGAGGAGGCCGTGGCCCTGTACGCCCAGGCCCAGCAGGCGGCGGCCGCCATGGGCCAGACATTGCCCGACCTGCCCGACCCCGCGGCCCTGGCCGCCGGCGTGCCCGGCAGCGTGGAAGAGCTGCTGGCGCTGGACGCGGCCGCCTTTGAGGCACTGAAGGCTCAACTGGCCGGATCCGCCCCCCAGATGGCCGAGCTGACCCAGGAGAGCCTGGCCCAATTGAAGGCCGCGGTGGAAAAGGCCGCCGCGCGCCTGCCGGAGATCGCCACCGAGCTGGCCAACATCGAGACGCGCAAGGCGGTGATCGCCGCCATGAAGCCCCAGCTGGAGAGCGCCTTGCAGCAGGCCCAGGCGGGCTATGCCCAGCTGGAGAGCGGCAAGATGACCGCGGTGAACGAGATCACCAAAGGCGAGGTGACCCTGTCCAGCACCGAGGAAAAGCTGAAAGAGGCCGAGCAGCAGCTGGACAGCGCGGAGGATCAGTTCATGGACGCCCGGGACCAGGCGTACAAGCAGGCCAGCCTGGACGGCATCCTGACGCCCGAGCTGCTGAGCAACCTGCTGATGGCCCAGAACTTCAGCATGCCGGCGGGCTATATCACCGAGGGCACCGAGCAGTATCTGCTGAAGGTGGGCGACGCCTTTGCCAGCGTACAAGAGCTGGAGGACACGGTGCTGATGCATATCGACGCCGGCGGCGTGGGCGACGTGCGCCTGTCGGACGTGGCCACGGTGTCCCTGTCCAGCAACGCCGGCGAGAGCTATGCCAAGGTGAACGGCAACGACGGCGTGATGCTGATGTTCCAAAAGCAGAGCACCGCCTCCACGGCCGCGGTGTCCGACAAGATCGGCGACGCCATCCGCCGGCTGGAGGAGGAGAACCCGGGCCTGCACATCACCCCGCTGATGGACCAGGGCGATTACATCGACATGGTCGTGGGCAGCGTGCTGGAAAACCTGCTGCTGGGCGGCCTGCTGGCCATCCTGGTGCTGATCCTGTTTCTGCGGGACCTGCGGCCCACGCTGATCGTGGCGCTGAGCATCCCCTTCAGCCTGCTGTTCGCCGTGACGCTGATGTACTTCTCCGGCGTGACGCTGAACCTGATCAGCCTGTCCGGCCTGGCGCTGGGCGTGGGCATGCTGGTGGACAACAGCATCGTGGTGATCGAGAACATCTACCGCCTGCGCAATCAGGGCGTGCCCGCGGCCAAGGCGGCCGTACAGGGCGCCAGCGGGGTGGCGGGGGCCATCTTCGCCTCCACCCTCACCACCATCTGCGTGTTCCTGCCCATCGTGTTCACCCAGGGCCTTTCCCGGCAGCTGTTCACCGACATGGGCCTGACCATCGCCTATTCCCTGTTGGCCAGCCTGGCCGTGGCCCTGACGCTGGTGCCCGCCCTGGGCGCCGGCGCCCTGCGCACGGCGGGTGAAAAGCCCCACCCCCTGTTCGACCGCTTTGTGGGCGCCTACGAAAAGGTGCTGCGCTGGAGCCTCTCCCACAAGGCGCCCGTACTTTGCGCCGCCCTGGCGCTGCTGGTGTTCAGCGGCGTGATGGTGACGCGGATGGGCACGGCCTTCATCCCCGCCATGGACAGCCCGCAGATGTCCGCCACCCTCACCATGCCCAAGGAAGCCGACACCCGGCAGACCTATGAGATGGCCGACGAGGTGCTGGCGCGCATGTGCGCCGTGGACGGCGTGCAGACCGTGGGCGCCATGGAGGGCGGCGGCATGATGGGGATGGGCGGCTCTTCCTCGGGCCACAGCATCAGTTTCTACATCCTGCTGGACGACGGGCGCAAGGTGTCCAACGTGGAGGTGAAGGACGCCATTCTGGCGGCCACCGCCGACCTGGACGCGGAGGTGAGCGTGGCCGAATCCACCATGGACCTGTCCATGCTGGGCGGCTCCGGCGTGGAGCTGGTGGTCAGCGGGCAGGACCTGGACCGCATGAACGAGGCGGCCGAGGACCTGCGCGCCATCCTGCGGGGCACCGAGGGCCTGATCGACGTGAGCGAGGCCGCCGTGACCGATACGCCCGAGACCCGCGTGACCATCGATAAGGATGCGGCCATGCGCCGCGGCCTGACGGTGGCGCAGATCTACAGCGAACTGGCGGGCGCGGTGTCCAACGAGAAGCAGGCCACCACCCTGACCATGGGCGCCGACAGCCTGCCCGTGGTGGTGTTGCGGCCCCAGGCACAGCACATCAGCCGCGACAGCCTGGCCGGCTACACCTTCACCGTGACCAACAGCGAGGGCGAGGAGGAGCAGATCCCCCTCAGCGCCATCGCCTCCATCACCGAGGCGGACAGCGTGCCCTCCATCCGGCGCGAGAACAACACGCGCACCCTGTCGGTGACGGCCGGTGTGGACGAGGAACACAACATCGGCCTGGTGAGCCGCGAGGTGGAAAAGGCCCTGCGGGATTACGACGCCCCGGCGGGCGTCACCGTCACCCTGGAGGGCGAGAACGAGAACATCAACCAGGCCCTGGGCGATCTGGTGAAAATGCTGCTGCTGGCCGTCGCCTTTATCTATCTGATCATGGTGGCCCAGTTCCAAAGCCTGATGAGCCCCTTCATTGTGATGTTCACCATTCCCCTGGCCTTCACCGGCGGGCTGCTGGCCTTGCTGCTGACGGGCAAGGAGCTGTCCATCATCGCCATGCTGGGCTTCCTGGTGCTGTCCGGCGTGGTGGTGAACAACGGCATCGTGTTCGTGGACAGCATCAACCAGCTGCGCCTGGCGGGCCTGGGCCGGCGCGAGGCCATTGTGCGCACGGGCCGCACCCGCATCCGCCCAGTGCTGATGACGGCCCTGACCACCATTCTGGCCATGTCCACCATGGCTCTGGGCATCGGCCAGGGCGCCGAGATGACCCAGCCCCTGGCCATCGTGGCCATCGGCGGGCTCAGCTACGCCACCGTGCTGACGCTGGTGGTGGTGCCCGTTTTGTACGACAGCCTGCTGCGCAGGCCCATGAAGCAGATCGACGTGGACGATGGGGAGGTGTCCGCATGAACGTGAAAAAAGGCGAAAAGGAACTGGCCGTCTACGAGGCGGTGTGCCGCCTGTGGCACCAGGGCGCCGACCTGCGCGGGCTGACGGTGCAGGCCATCGCCGCCGAGGCCGGCATCGGCAAAGGCACGGTGTACGAGTACTTCACCAGCCGGGAGGAGATTTTGGGCAAGGCTTTCCTGTACGAGATCCAGCGCTTTCTCGACCGCGCGCAGGAGGCGCTGGCGGGGGCCTCTGCCTTCGGCGAAAAACTGGATGTGCTGTTCGAAGCGGCCGACACCATGGTGCGCCAGGAGGCCGCCGGCATGCAGGTGCTGGCCTCCTACCTGGAGGGTGGGCAGGGGCTGGAGCAGCTGTGCGCCTGCGCGGACGCCGCGGCCCTTACCTCGCGGGTGGACGGCCTGGTGCTGGCGGCCCTGGAAGCGGGTGCCGCCGAGGGCGCTCTGGCCCCTTTCACGCCCATGCGGGGCGTGCTGGCCGCCAAGGGCTTGCTGATGGGCTACGTGACCTATCTGCGCGAGCACCCGGGCGCGGACCACGCGGCCGTGCGCGGCGAGACCCGCGCCCTGCTGGAAAAGGCCCTGGGCTGAACCGGGGGCAGCGTCTCCCCAAAAGGCGCCTTGGCGCAAGAAAACACCGGTTTTGACGCCCGCTCTACGCAAAAAAGCCCGGCAATCCCTTCGGATTGCCGGGCTTTTCGCAGTGAGAGCCTCAGCCTTTTTCCGGCGCTTTGGGCGCGTGTTTTGCGGCGTGCTCCAGGATCTTGTCGAACGTCTCCTGGCTCAGGTCGTGCTCGACTTTGCAGGCGTCGGCGGCGGCCGTCTTTTCGTTCACGCCCAGCATGATGAAAAACTGCGTGAGCAGCTTGTGGCGGTTGTAGATGTTGGCGGCGATCTGGTGGCCGGCGGGCGTCAGGGTGATATAGCCTTCCCTGCTCATCTCAATGTATCCATTCTCCCGCAGCTTTTTCATGGCCACGCTGACACTGGGCTTGGTGAACTGCTTCTCGTTGACGATGTCGATGGAGCGCACCATGCCAAGCCGTTCTTTCAAAATCAGGATCGCTTCCAAATAATCCTCCGCGGATTCATGGATCTCCAATCCGGCTCCCTCCTCACTTGGGTAGATTCTTATTTTAGCTTACCATAAACCGCGGCGCCATGCAAGCGAGGAAATTTTTAGAAAAACTTTCAAAAAAGGGGTTGACAGCGCAAGTTAGTTGCTGTAAACTTAAGTCGTTCCAGAGGTTAGCTTTTACTAACCTCGCAAAAAATACCGGCTGTACGCCGTTTCAAGGGAAGGGGGAAGCTGATGATGCCGCTGACATTGGCAAGGCCGGGCGAGACCGTGACCATCCGCAAGATCACCGGCAAAGACGAGGTGCGCCAGCACCTGGCCGAACTGGGATTCGTGGTGGACGGCACCGTGACGGTGGTAAGCGAGATCGCGGGCAATCTGATTTTGCAGGTGAAGGACAGCCGCATCGCCCTGGACCGCACCCTGGCGGGCCGCGTGATGATCTAGACGAAAGCCGAAGGAGGAATTACTGTGAAAACACTGAAAGACGCCAAGGTGGGCGATACCGTCTCGGTGAAAAAGCTGTACGGAGAAGGCCCGCTGAAACGCCGCATCATGGATATGGGCATCA
>CAJMEU010000170.1 GCA_905212515.1 uncultured Oscillospiraceae bacterium
ACGGCCAGTTCCCCGCCGCACACCGGGCAGCGGCTGATAACTTTTTTCATAAGCGCCTCCTCTCTGTTTTTCACTATAGCATGGAAATTGTAAATGTCAATATAAAAATCAATATTTTTAATATTTATATTGATATATTTAATATTTCGTGAATTTTTTTTGCAGGATCGCCCAGAATGCGCTGCCGGCCGGGGCGTCGAAGGTCTGCACGGCACGCCGAACGGCAAAGAATCCGGTCTGCTGCGCGTCCTCCATCTCTACGCCCAACGCCTCGGCGCGCCTTCTATGGCCCATGTACTGGCGCTTGACCATCAGGGAAAGAGCGCCCTTGTTCTGCTCCCACAAAGCGGCCAGGGCCTCCCTGTCCCCCGCTTTGGCCCGCAGGGCAAGGGCTTCATTTGTGGGCTTGTCCGTGTTCATCTGCCCGCCCTCTTTTTCTCGTGGTATGCTCGCCGTTTCCTCTCGGTTCGCCTCCACCGCTGGAAGGCCGCCCATTCCTTCTGCAGCTCCTCGCTTGCGTCCTCAAAATAGACCATGCGGAGCTGAAGCTCCCGTGCCTTTACCCTCATGTACGCCCGCCGTGCGCGCGCCTGCCCGCTGGCAATGCCGCCCATGCGGGAGATCTCCCGCTGCCGCTCCGGGGACATCTTGCCAAATGGCACCAGGTTTTGCTCGTTCATTTACACCGCCCTCCCGTTTGTGGTATACTCTCCTTGTCACAGGGGCCGTCCGGGAGGGCGGCTTTTCTTTTGCCTGAACGGCGTCAGCCATTGCCTGCGATCGTGTCCAGGCTGTCGGTCATGTCTTTGAATACGCAGCTTTCAACGTACTTGTCCCCGTAGATATGGGTACGAGTACAGAACGCGCAGCGATCACCGGCGCACATTGCCGGGGCTGTGTTCAGCCCCAGCGCCGCGCTTGCAATCGACAGCAGCGGGCAGATCTTCTTTTCATCCATCAGCTCACCCCCTTGCTTCCCCTCGGAGTAAAAGCGCAGGCCACGCGCCCATGTTCATCAATGGAAATAATGTGGCCGCCCAACTCTATTGCGGTCGTCAGCCAGCAGCCGCCCTCCGGCTGGTCTATGTAACGGTCAGGGCAATCCTGTTCGCAGGGTTTGCCGTCGATCGGACATGTGATTTGACGCATTTTTACCTTCCTTTCCTGTCAGGCCCACACAATGGGGCATTTTTTCTCTAGTATATATAAAACCCGTTGAAGCCGTTGTTTTCGTTGCTCAGTTTATCCGCAGCAACGGCTACCAACAAAAACAACGGGTTTTTCCATATAAGAGAAAAGCCGAAAAAGCCGTTGCTTGTGGGCCTATTCATCGAACGGCGATGGCTCTTCTGTTTCGTTGAAGCCGTTGTTTTCGTTGCCTGAATAATAAAAATGATGTTTTTTCCCTCCGCTCCCGTTGCCCGTCGTCGTGTGCAGAATACCGTCATACTCAAACATAGGTTGATCGAGGGGCTGCAAGGCGTAGCCCAGCTGATGGGGTGTGGGGGCGAGGTAGGCCTTTGCAATGTACTAGCCCGCCTCCAGCAGTTCCTTTGCGGTGCCGTCCCATCGCTTTTCGGCGCTCTGCTCCAGCAGCCTTTTGACGGTTTTCACAATGGGGCTTTCCCCGTATGCCAGCCGGGCGCGCTGCTCTTCAAGCCAATCCGCGTCGCCCAAGGTTTCCCATTGGAACGCGTCCTTGTTGAACTTGATCGCGGTGCTGCTCTGCTGTACGTCGCGGCCGGTGATATCGAGGGTGGCCACTTCATCAGCGCGCTTGTTCTTGGTGATGAGCCATATCGTATCGGCCGCGCCCATGATGCCGTTGGTGCCGGATATCATGTTGAACGTGTCGTCCGTGTCCTTCATCTTGCGGTTGTGATGGACGAAGAACGTGCCGACGCCCACCTTGTCAAAGTGGCTTTTCACGACGCCCATTTCCCGGTAGTCCTGGGCATAGGCGGCTTCGTTCTTCTGCGCCTGCCCGCGCACCTTTTGCAGCGTGTCGATGATTACAAGCCGTATTTCCGGGTGTTCCGCTATTTTGGCGTCCAGTGCCGAGATCAGCCCGTTTTCCAGCGTCGGGGCCTCCGTCGCAAAATGGAAAAGCGCCGGCGCGGGCTTGCCCTTCAATATTTTGTTCATGCGGTCTTGCAGGCGGTTTAGGCTGTCCTCCAGCGCGAGATAAAGCACGCCGCATTGTGTGGTGCGGCGCCCCATAAACGGCTCCCCGGCCGTGATTTTCAGCCCCATATCCAAAACAAGCCAGCTCTTGCCGATTTTGGAGGCTGCCGAAAGCATCGCCGTCCCTATGGGCAAGATGTCCTGCACGATGAATTGCACGGGCGGGAGGTCGGCCCGCTGCAAATCCGGCGCCGAGATCGTGGAGATTTTGGGCGGCGGCTGCTCCTGGGGCGTCGCGCGCCCGAACACGTCGCCACTCACCAGGGCGAAGTCCCGCCGCGCGCGGTCTAGTTTGTAAGCGGCGTCGCGTTCGGCCGCCGTCTCGGGGCAGTCCTTCACCGCCCGGTCGATGGTGCGCTGTAAGTAGTCCTCCCGCTCCAGCTTCTTCCTGTGCGCCTCGTCCTTGCCGGCGGCGTGGGGGCTGGCCAGGAAGGCGGCCTTCATCCGCGCCGCGTCGCGGCCGCACCAGAACGCCAGCTTGTTCATCAGGGCCAGGTCGTCCGCGCTCTCGTTCCCATTGGGCCGCCCGCCCTCCCATAGGGCCCGGAAAGCGCCGTCCCGCTGCAAGCCGGTGGAAAGATACTCCCCCGGCGGCACGGCGGGCGCTGTGCGGGCCTCTGTGGGCTTGTCCGGGGCCTTGCGCGTCTCGGCCTGTAGTTCCTCATACAGCGCGTTCACGGCCTCCTGTGCCTCTCTGACGGGCTTTAGCGCGCCCCAGGGCTTGCCGGTCACGGTGAAGTACCGCCCCCGGTCGTACAGTTCCGCGCGCGGGCGCTTCACCGCCTCGCCGGGCAGTTTTCCCTTGCAGATAATGTGCAGCCCCGTGCCGCTGGGGGATATCTCGGTGTAGCTGTCAAAGCGGCGCACCCATGCGGCCGCCCACTCGTTCAGCCAGCCGTCCTCGATGCAGTGGTCAAAGTCCACACCGACAATGCCGCCGCTGAACTCGAAGCCCAGGCCCTCATATTTCCCCGCCTTCACCGCTTTGGCCGCCGTCGCCAGGTCGGCCCAGGTGTCCGCCTGCCCCGCCTTGGCCGGGTAGCCCGTGCGGGGATTGTACGGGCATTTCCGGGCCTTGCCGGGCGCGCCCCAGCACACCCATTGGGGAAGCGCCGCCAGCTCGGCGGGGATGCTCCATTTCTTTTCCTGCATGTGTCCCGTGTCCTTTCGATGAAATACCCGCCCGCGCTTGCCGCCACGGGCGGGAATGCTTCTATTGATTCTTTACGGTTTTACCTGCCGGTTTTACAACAGATCGTCCCAAGGTTCCAGCAAAAGTTCTTTCAACTCATCCACATAAGGGCCGGTGTATTTTTGCAGGCGGATATTCTTGATGTCGTCAAAGGCTTGGTCGATAGCTCCGTCCATTGTCTGTTCGCGGCCCACAAATAAAACGCCTTGGCCCCCTGCCACAAAAAGGCTGTAACCGCACCGGCGGGGCGACTGTATCACCAGCAGCCCAAGGCCGTCTCTCTCTACGAGCTTCGGTTTCAAGGACGCTTCTCTATTCACGCTTCGTCCTCCTTTTCGCTGATCCTGGCCATGAGCACCTTTTCCGCATGTTGCAGGTTCTTTTTCTGTTCGGGGTCGGTCATGGTTTTCAGCCTTTCCCGGGTGAACGACAGGGCTGTCATACATAGCTCAAGGGTGAGCGTGTCGGGCAGCATATCCATCGCGGCAAAGGCCGTCACCACCGCCTCCGGGAACTCCGCCAGGGCTTCCAGCAAGAAGCGTTCTTCCTCTTCGTTCATCTTCGCGTCCCCTTCCTGTCCGCCGCCAGGCCCACGGCCGTGATGACCGCGCCCAGCACAAAGCCGAACGCCATAAAGGCAAGGTATGTACTCATTTGCATTTCCTCCGTTTTTCTGTTATGATGGAGGCAGAAAAACCAGCCTCGCAACTGCTTTTTCTGCCCGCCGCTCTGGTGCTGTCACACCGGGGCGGCTTTTCTGTTCTGCTCCTGGCTGCGCACCCATTCCCGCAATCCCTCCCGTGATACCCGCGTGCGGCTGCCGATCTTGATAGTGGGGAAGTCCTGCCTGTGCGTCAGGTCATAGGCTTTCTTGGCGCTGACGCCCAATTCTTCCGCCGCCTCGGCCACGCTTAGGGTGAGGCGTTCCACTCGTTCCGTCATGCTCTGCGTGCTCCTTTCTCTGGTGACGACCTGGAAGGCCGTTTTTGAGGTGTTCCCTATCCAATAAGGAAAGTTATCGCCTTGTGCGCGTTCGTTCTGAAATCCTTGACGCCCGTCACGAGTTTTTGCCCAACTTGGGGGTGTGCAGCGCCTTCGCACGTTCCGACATTGCCCGGCGCTGTTCCTCTGTGTAAAGCGGCCCGGCGTTCACCTTTACCCAGCGTTTCGGGACGATGTACTCCCGCCCGCCGTCCGGGAAGCCGCGGCCCCGTTTTACCTCGCCCGGGCGCTGGTCGGCCAGCCCCTCCAGCTTGCGGCGCAAAGCGGCGTTGTGCGTGTAAATCACCGCCGTGGCCTCTACCTCGTTGAAGTTGATGACCGTCTCTTGTTCCAGGCTGTTCACTGTTCATCCCTCCCTGATGCCCGGCAAAGCGGCCAGGCTGTTGACGCGCTCGGCGCAGTTCTTGTAATTGGCCTTGTAGTGCAGCCCCTCGGCCATGCCCTCGGCAAGCGTTGCGGCTATGACGCGCTCGCAGAGCTGCAGCACGGCCAGATTGCCCGCCCAGGTCTCGTCGCGGTCGTTCAGTCCCGCCGCTTTGTTCGCCAGCGTGGAAAGGCTGGTGAAGTACCGCCCGGCGTGCCCGCTGCCCTGTGCCGTGGCATACTCCACAAAGCGCTGGATGGTGTCGCCCTCGGCCTTGCGCGTTTCGATGGCGGCGGCCCGGGCCTCGTGCCAAAGCGGCGTGCTCTTGTGGACTTTCAGCTCCAACCAGCCCAGCCGCAAGCCCTCCAAAAGCTCATACACGCAATCATAGAAAGCGTCCGCTTTGGGCTGTTTGCTATGGCGGCAAATCTCATAGACACCGCGTGATTGATACAAAACCGTAGCGTATTCCTTGCCGTCAGTGGTCCTCATTTTGAGGACAACTGAAAGTGAATCCAGCCGTTTCTTGTGCCGTTTATGTATAGTTTCGATTGCTTGCCGGGGGTGCGGGTATTCGAGCGCCTGGCCGATTTGTTCACGGGTCATGTAGAAGTTCCCGCGTCCGTCCGTGTAGCAGTTCACCGTCAGCGCCCCGAACGGTGCTTGTTTTACCAGGGTTAAATCATTCATCTGTGGGCTTGTCCTCCTTTCTGCCCGCTTCATGGGGCCGTGGTATCTTCGGGTAGACCAAGGATTTTGCTGATACTGGCGACAATGCCCGGGGTGGACAGCTCGCCCGTCTGGATTTTGTGCAGATAGGAGCGATCGAAATACCGGCCGGTATCTGCTTGCACCTGCTCAATCAACCATTCTTTCGGCTGGTT
>CAJMEU010000171.1 GCA_905212515.1 uncultured Oscillospiraceae bacterium
CGGACTACTACAAATGGACCCAGTGGATCTTTTTGCAGCTGTACAAAAAGGGCCTGGCCTATAAAAAGGAAATGCCCATCAACTGGTGCACCGGCTGCAAGGTGGTGCTGGCCAACGAGGAAGTGGTGGACGGCAAGTGCGAGCGCTGCGGCAGCGACGTGGTGCACAAGGCCAAAAGCCAGTGGATGCTGAAGATCACCGCCTACGCCGACCGCCTGGTGGACGATCTGGACAGCCTGGATTTCATCGAGCGCGTCAAGACCCAGCAGAAAAACTGGATCGGCCGCAGCCACGGCGCAGAGGTGAAATTCGCCACCACCGCCGGCGACGACCTGCTCATTTACACCACCCGGCCGGACACGCTGTTCGGCGCGACGTATATGGTCATGAGCCCGGAGCATCCGTTCATCGAGCGCTGGGCCGATCAGCTCGAAAACCTGGACGAGGTGCGGGCCTACCAGGCCGAGGCTGCCAGGAAAAGCGACTTCGAGCGCACTGAGCTGGCCAAGGAAAAAACGGGCGTCAAGCTCCTGGGCGTGCGCGCCGTCAACCCGGTCAACGGGCAGGAGATCCCCATCTTCATCTCCGACTACGTGCTCATCAGCTACGGCACCGGCGCCATCATGGCCGTGCCCGCCCACGACGAGCGGGACTGGGACTTCGCCAAAAAGTTCGGCTGTCCCATCGTCGAGGTGGTCAAGGGCGGCAATGTGGAGGAAGCCGCCTTCACCGACTGCGCCACCGGCGTGCTGGTCAACAGCGGCTTCCTCAACGGCATGAGCGTGGACCAGGCCAAACAGGCCATCACCGCTTATCTGGAGGAGCGCGGCCTGGGCACGCCCAAAACCAACTTCAAACTGCGGGACTGGGTGTTCAGCCGCCAGCGCTATTGGGGCGAGCCCATCCCCATGGTGTACTGCGAGGCCTGCGGCTGGCAGCCCCTGCCCGAAAGCGAGCTGCCCCTGCGCCTGCCCGACATTACGGATTTCGAGCCCGGCGAGGGCGGCGAAAGCCCCCTGGCCCGCCACACCGAGTGGGTGAACACCACCTGCCCCCACTGCGGCGGCCCGGCCAAGCGCGAGACGGACACCATGCCCCAGTGGGCCGGTTCCTCCTGGTATTTCCTGCGCTATATGGACCCCGGCTACACCGGCGGTCCCGTCAGCCCCCAGGCGGCCCAGTACTGGGGCCCCGTGGACTGGTACAACGGCGGCATGGAGCACACCACCCTGCACCTGCTCTACAGCCGCTTCTGGAACAAATTTTTGTATGACATCGGCGTGGTGCCCTTCTCAGAGCCCTACAAAAAGCGCACCAGCCACGGCATGATCCTGGGCGAGAACGGCGAAAAAATGTCCAAGAGCCGCGGCAACGTGGTCAATCCGGACGACATCATCGCCGCCTACGGCGCGGACACCATGCGCCTGTACGAGATGTTCATCGGCGATTTTGAGAAGGCCGCCCCCTGGAACACCAGCTCCATCAAGGGCTGCAAGCGCTTTTTGGACCGGGTGTGGAACCTGGCCGGCAGCGTGACCGCCGCCGGGGGCTATTCCCCCGCGCTGGAAAGCGCCATGCACCGCACGGTCAAAAAAGTGACCAATGACATCGACGGCCTGAAGATGAACACGGCCATCGCCGCCCTGATGAGCCTGCTCAACGAATTCAGCGATCAGCAGTCCGTCACCCGGGGCGAGATGGAGACGTTCTTAAAGCTGCTGAACCCCTTCGCGCCCCACATCACCGAGGAGCTGTGGCAGAAGCTGGGCTTTTCCGGCCAGCTGGCCCACGCGCCCTGGCCCGCTTACGACGAGGCCAAGTGCGCGGACAAAACCGTGGAGATCGCCGTGCAGGTCAACGGCAAGGTGCGCGCCAAGCTGACGGTGGCCGCGGATCTGGACGCCGCGGGCGCCATCGCCGCAGCCAAAGCCGAGCCCGCCGTGGCCGCGCAGCTGGCCGGCAAAACGGTGGTGAAGGAGATCTACGTCCCCGGCAAGCTGGTGAACCTGGCGGTGAAGTAAGCCCTTTGGCAGCGGGCCACCGGTCGCGGCGGTTGCCTCCGCCGCGCCCTGCCGGGCGCTCGTGCGGCTCCTCGCCGCAGCCGCACGCCTCCGCTGCCCCGCCGCTGCCTTTCAGCCGCGCAAAAATACAAATGCACAAATTTGTGTTTGTTTTAGGGACAGTTTGCACAAAAAGGGAAAAATCTGTCCGGCGACATATTGACAGAAAGGCACGGCCCATAGTATAATAAAAAAAGTCAGTTTCCAGCCCATTCAAGGGCGAAGCGGGCTTCCTACCTCAAAGGTAAAGGGAGGGACAAAGATGTCGGAAATCCGAGTGAAAGATGGCGAGTCGCTGGAAAGCGCGCTGCGCCGTTTCAAACGCTCCACTGCGCGCGCCGGCGTGCTCGCTGAAGTGCGTAAGCGTGAGGCTTACGAGAAACCTTCGGTCAAGCGCAAGAAAAAGTCTGAAGCTGCCCGCAAGCGCAAGTTCAAGTAAGAACAGCAAAGGCTATTTTGCGGCAAGTACGCACTCAAGGCGGGTCTCGGGACCCGCCATTTTTATTGGGAAAGGGGCAGGGGGACATGGCGCTTTTTTTGCCCGGCCAGATGTTCCGGGACGTCACCCGCATCACGCCGGACTATCTGGCGGCCCAGGGCATCAAGGCCCTGGTGCTGGACGTGGACAATACCCTCACCGGCCACGGCAGCCAGGAGCTGCCCGCGCCCGTCAGCGCCTGGCTGGACGGGATGAAGGCCGCCGGCATCCGCCTGATGATCGCCTCCAACAACGTGGAAAAGCGGGTGGCGCCCTTCGCGGCGCACGTGGGCCTCGATTTCACGGCCTTCAGCTGCAAGCCCGCGCCCTTCGGCCTGGCCCGCGCCCAGCGGGCCCTGGGGGTGGAAAAAAGCCAGATGGCCCTGGTGGGGGACCAGATCTTCACCGACGCCATGGCCGCCAACCTCTACGGCATCCGCATGCTGCTGGTGGTGCCCCTGCACAAGGACGAAAAGTGGACCATCCGCCTGAAACGCTGGTTCGAACAGCCGGTCCTGCGCCGTTATTTCGCCAGGGGCGGCACGATTTTGTAAAGAAAGAGGCGTGTTTTTATGAAAAAACGCACGGATAAACTGGCGGCGGCCCTGGGCGACGGCTTCGAGGCAGCCCTCATCTCCCCGGCCGTCAACCGGTTTTACCTGCTGGGGTTCGATTCAGGCGACGCGGGCACGGTGCTGCTCATCGGCGGCGAGACTTATTTCATCATCGATTCCCGCTACATCGAGATCGCGCAGCAGAAGGTGCGCGAAGCCCAGGTCATCCTCGAGACCAAGGCCCTGGACCAGGTGCGGGACTTGCTGTCCAGCCACGGCGTGCGGCGCCTTTACATGGAGAACAAGGCCACCCTGGCCTTCGCCGCCCGGGTGCGGGCGGCCCTGCCGGACGTGGAGGTGGACACCTCCGCCAGGCTCTCCGACGCGCTGGAAGCCCTGCGCGCCGTCAAGGACGAGGACGAGCTGGCCGCCATGCGCCGCGCCCAGAAGATCACCGATGATTGCCTTGCTTATATTCTGCCCAAACTGAAACCGGGCGTGCGGGAGATCGACGCCGCGCTGGACATGGAGCTGTTCATGAAAAGCCACGGCGCCCAGAAGCTGGCCTTCCCCGCCATCCTGGTGGCGGGCCGCAAAACCAGCCTGCCCCACGGCGAACCGGGGGAGTACGTCTTCGAACACAGTGACTTCGGCACCATGGACTTCGGCGCGACCGTGGCCGGCTACTGCGCGGAGATGAGGCGCACCGTGGCCGTGGGCCATGTCAGCGAGGAACAAAAGAAGGTGTACGACACCGTGCTCAAAGCCCAATTGGCCTGCTGCGGCGCGGCCAAGGCCGGCATGACGGGCCGCCAGGTGGACAAGATCGCCCGCGACATCATCTACGGCGCCGGCTACGAGGGCTGCTTCGGCCACGGCCTGGGCCACAGCGTGGGCATCGAGATCCACGAGGACCCGCGCTACAGCCCCGTCTGCGATGCGGTGGTGCGCCCGGGCATGGTGATGACCATCGAGCCCGGCATCTACCTGGCCGGCCGCTTCGGCGTGCGCATCGAGGACACCACTGTGGTGGGCGAAAACGGCTGCGAGATCCTGGGCAGCAGCCCCAAAGAGCTGATCGTCCTGTGAAAACCGCATAAAAACCGTGGAAAATGGCCGCAAAAGCAATGAAACCACTTGCAAAATACGCGGCTATCCTGTAGAATATATAAGCATGGAATTTTCCCGTGGGCAACCAGCGCACGGCGATCAAACAAGATACACGATATTGGAGGATGTTTTTTTATGGTATCTGCTGGCGAGTTCCGCAATGGCGTCACGTTCGAGGAAGACGGCAACGTTTATCAGATCATTGAGTTCCAGCACGTGAAACCCGGCAAGGGCGCCGCCTTCGTGCGCACCAAGATCCGCAATGTGATCACGGGCAGCGTCACGGAAAAAACGTACAACCCCACGGCCAAATTCCCCAGCGCCTTCATCGAGCGCCGGGAGATGACCTATTCCTATCAGGACGGCGATCTGTACTACTTCATGGACAACGAGACGTACGAGCAGGTGCCCCTGAACCAGAGCGAGCTGGGCGACGCCTTCAAGTTCGTCAAGGAGAACGAGATCTGCAAGGTGCTGAGCTACAAGGGCAAGGTGTTCGGCGTGGAAGCGCCCAACTTCGTGGTGCTGGAGATCGTGAAGACCGAGCCGGGCTTCAAGGGCAACACGGCCACCAACACGCTGAAGCCCGCCATCCTGGAGACCGGCGCCGAGATCCGCGTGCCCCTGTTCATCAACGAGGGCGAGAAGATCCGCATCGACACCCGCACCGGCGAGTATATGGAGCGCGCTTGACCGCATGACGACCGCACAGGGCAAGGCCTTTGGCCTTGCCTTGTTTACAAAAGCCGAAAGGAAGGCAGACAATGGAACTGAAAGAAAAAGTGGCCTATATCAAGGGCCTGATGGAAGGCATGAAGTTCGACACCGAGACCAACGAGGGCAAGCTGCTCACCGCCATCGTGGGCGTGCTGGGCGACATGGCCGCCGAAGTGACGGACATGGACGAGGACGTGAACGAACTGTATAACGCCGTGGACGCCCTCAGCGAGGACCTGGAGGACGTGGAGGATTACCTCTTCGACGAGGACGACGACGATTTGGACGACGAGCTGTACGAGGACGGCCTGTACGAGATCACCTGCCCCAATTGCGGCGAGGTGGTGTGCGTGGACGAGGACATGCTGGCCGACGACAATCTGGCCTGCCCCAACTGCGGCACCAAGTTCGAGGTGGACTTCAGCGACGACGACGAGGAAGACGAAGGCTGCGAAGGCGGCTGCGGTTCCTGCGGCGGCTGCGGCGAATAAAAGCAAAAAAGCCGCGGGCAGGAAACCGGCTTGCCAAGGCAAGCCAAGCCCCGCAAGGGGGTATGGGGGCGACGCCCCCATTATGGAAGCCCGTTCGCGGCCCACGGGACGTGGAGCGAACGTATGGTCATTTTGCTGTTAGAGAGCGTGCCGCGAACGCCTCTTTGTTTGCCGTAGGGGTTCGGG
>CAJMEU010000172.1 GCA_905212515.1 uncultured Oscillospiraceae bacterium
AAAAGGCAGTATGGGCCAAGATGAGCGTCCTCATGCCAAAGAGCACGCCGAAGAGTGACAAAAACGTCATGCTCACAATCCGCTATAACCTCTCGGGCGTCATCATCGGCAGCATGGACACATATTCGATGGGGCCTTTGGTGCGCAGGCGCAGCTTCTGGAAGCCCACGGCCCCCAGCGTGCCGATGACGGCCGCCGCCAGGCTGGCGCACAGGCCCAGCACGATGCTGTTCCACAGGGATTCGAACAGGGCTTTATCACGAAACAGCTCCCGGTACCATTTCAGCGAAAAGCCGCCCCACACGCTGGAGATCTTGCTCTCGTTGAAAGAATACACCGCCACCAGCACGATGGGCTGGTACAAAAGGGCGGTGACCGCGATGAGGTAGAGGCTGGAAGCATTCAAGCGGCGTTTTTTCATAAGATGCCCTCCAATTCCGTGGTGTGGGTCACCTTTTTATACAGGCTGATCATCAGTGAGGTCATGACCATCAGGATCACGCTGAGGGCCGCCGCGAAGGGCCAGTTGTGGGCTTTCATCAATTGGTCCTGGATCAGGCTGCCCACCAGCACGATCTTGTTGCCCCCCAGGATGTCGGCGATGAAGAACAGGCCCATGGAGGGGATGAAGGTGAGGATAACGCCGGACAGAAGGCCCGGCAACGTCAGCTTGAAGGTGACGGTGAAGAAGGCCGCCGCCGGGCTGGCGCCCAGGTCCCGGGCGGCCTCCACCAGGCTCCAGTCCATTTTCTCGGCGCTGGAGTACACGGCCAGGATCATAAATTCCAGCAGCACGTACACCATGCCCACCAGCACGGCCGGGTAGGTGTACAGCAGCTTCAGGGGGCCGTCCGTCAGGCCCAGGCCCATCAGGATGCTGTCCAGTGTGCCGCCGGAGCGGAAGATGATGATCCACCCGTACAGGCGGATGAGGGAATTGGTCCAGAAGGGGATCATCAGGATCAGCATCATGCGCTTTTTCAGGCGCCCGGGCAATTTGGCCATGAAATAGCCGAAGGGATAGCCGATGCCGATGATGCAAAGCGTGCTGGCGATGGCCAGCTTGAAGGACTGCCAGAACGTGTTGAGATAGACGGGCTGCAAAATGTTTTTGTAATTGTCCAGGGTGAATTCGTTCAGCACGCCCCACACCTCGGCCCGCTTCTGGAAGCTGAGCACCACCATGTACACCAGCGGACCCAGCACGAACAGCAGCGTGAACACATACAGCGGCAGCACCGTCAGCCACAGGCTGCTTTTCTGCCGCGCCTGTTTCTTTTTCATACGGGCGCCTCCTCGGGCAGGTCCACCAGCACCGCGTGTTCCGGCGCCCACCACACGCGCACGGCGTCGCCGGGCTGCACGTCCAGGTCGATGCCGTGGCGGCTGGCCACCAGGGACGCGCCGCCGGGCAGGGCCATCTCGATGCGCAGCATGCCGCCTGCAAAGCGTTTTTCCTTTACCGTGGCGGGAATGCCGCAGTCGGCCTGCCTGGCAAATTCCACCTGCTCGCTGCGTACGGCCAGGGTGACGGGCGTGCCCTGGGCAAGCCGCAGGCCGCGGGCCGCGGCCCGGGCGCAGCCGCCGGCGCAGTCCAGCGTCAGCACATCGCCATCCAGGCCGGCCACAACAGCGTCCAGCACATTGGCCTCGCCCACGAATTTGGCCACGTAGCTGGTTTTGGGCCGGTCGTACACCTGGGCCGGGGTGCCGATCTGCTCGAACTGGCCGTCGCGCATCACGGCGATGCGGTCGGACATGTTCAGGGCTTCCTCCTGGTCGTGGGTGATATAAATAAAGGTGATGCCCAGCTGCTTTTGCAGCGCTTTCAGTTCCAACTGCATCTGGCGGCGCAGCTGCAGGTCCAAAGCGCCCAGGGGTTCGTCCAGCAGCAGCACCTTGGGGCGGCTGACCAGCGCCCGGGCGATGGCCACGCGCTGGCGCTGGCCGCCGGACAGCTCGGACGGGAAGCGCTTTTCAAAACCGGACAGCTGCACCAGGGCCAAAGCGTCGGTGACGGCCCGGGCGATCTCGGCCTTGGGCGTGCGCCGCAGTTTGAGGCTGTAGCCGATGTTGGCGGCCACCGTCATATGGGGGAACAGCGCGTAGTTCTGGAACACGGTGTTCACGCTGCGCTTTTCCGGCGGCGCGGCCGTCACGTCCGCGCCCTCCAGCAGGACTTTGCCCGCATCCGGCTCTTCCAGGCCGGCGATGATGCGCAGCGTGGTGGTTTTGCCGCAGCCCGACGGGCCCAGCAGCGTGATGAATTCCCCCTGGGCCACCGATAGATCGATGCCGTTCAAAACGCCGGTGTCGCCAAAGTGTTTTTCGATGTTGCACAGTTGCAGAATGGTGTCGCTCATGTCCCTCTCCCAAAGCAAAACTTGCTTTCCTGATCAGTTATCTATAAAATAGTATAGCAAATTCTGTTTTATTTTACAGCAGTTTTGCGGAAAAAGCCAGCGCGGGGGCGCCAAACTTTTCCGGCGCAAAGGCAAAAAACTTGTTTAATCCACCAATGAAGTATGAGTTGCCGAAAAAAAGAAGTGGCCCCAAAGGCGTTTGGCGCAAGAAAACCGCGCGTTGCAAGGAGAACCGCTGTTTTTTTGCCGGCAAATGTGCTATGATGGTAAAGTAAAAAAGGCGCCCCGGCGGCGCCGCAAGAAAGCAGGGAGGGCTGGATATGACGGGAAAACTGCTGATCCTGGGCGCGGGCGGCTACGGGCGCACGGTGGCGGAGGCCATGGGCGGCCAGTTCGGCGGCGTGGCCTTTCTGGACGACGGCGTCCGGGGATCCGGGGTGCTGGGTGTCTGTGCGGACTATATCGGCCTTGCCAAAACATATACCTATGCATACCCCGCCTTTGGGGATAACCAATTGCGCGGCGCCTGGCTGAACCGGCTGGAGGAAGCGGGCTATATCCTGCCGCGGCTGGTGCACCCCAGCGCCTACGTCAGCCCTTCGGCCCTGGTGGAAGACGGCGCGGCCGTGCTGCCCCTGGCCTGCGTGGGCGCCCACACTGTGGTGCGCCGGGGCGCCATCGTGAACATGGGCGCCATCGCGGACCATGACTGCAGCCTGGGCTTCTGCGTGCATCTGGCGCCCGGGGCCGTGGTGAAGGCCGGCTGCCTGGTGCCGCCCATGACAAAGGTGGATTCGGGCGCGGTGATCCGCCGGGCGGGCGAAAGAAACGAGTAGGAGGAGACCGATGTCAGATCTGCTGATTTTAGGCAAGGGCGGCCTGGGCCGCATGACGGGCGAGGTGGCGAAAGCCACCGGCCGGTGGGAGCGCATCGTGTTTTTGGACGACGCGGTGCGCGGCGCCGACGTGGTGGGCAAGTGCGCGGATTACGACACCCTGGCGGGCCGATACCCCCAGGCCGTGTGCGCCCTGGGCGACAACCACCTGCGCCTGGACTGGACGAAAAAGCTGCTGGCCGCCGGGTACGAGGTGCCCTGTGTGGTCCACCCCACGGCCGTCATCAGCCCCTCGGCCGTCCTGGGGGCCGGGTGCCTGGTGCTGCACGGCGCCATCGTGAGCACCAACACCAAACTGGGCATGGCGTGCCTTGTCAATTCCGGCGCCGTGGTGGACCACGACAACCGCCTGGCCGACGGCGTGCACGTGAACCTGCACAGCGTGGTGAAGGCCTGGTGCAAGCTGGCCGCCTGCCGGCGCACCGAGGCGGGGGAGATCGTGTATTCCACCCGGCGGCGCATCGACGGCGTGGAGGACCGGGACCTGGAGGACGCGCTGTTCGCCTTCAAGCTGGGCGAGGAAGCCAGCTATGTGAAGCCCTTCGGCTCGGGCCATATCAACGATACCTACGCCGTGTATATGGACGGGGAGGGCCGCGAGGAGCTGCGCTATGTGATCCAGCGCCTCAACACCGACGTGTTCAAAAAGCCCCGCGAGGTGATGGAAAATATCTTCGGCGTCACCGAATACCTGCGCCGGCGCATCCTGGCGCGCGGCGGCGACCCGGACCGGGAGACGCTGAACTACATCAAGACCAAGACGGGCGCCTATTACTTCGAGGATTCCATGGGCAGCCCCTGGCGCTGCTACAACTACATCCCCGATTCCGTGTGCATCGACACCATCCCCACCAAAAAGGATTTTTACAATTCAGGCCGCAGCTTCGGCCGCTTTTTGTGCGAGCTGGGCGATTATCCGGCCCACACCCTGCACGAGACCATTGAGAAATTCCACGACACCCGCAAGCGCTACGCGGACTTCGAGCGGGCGCTGGAGCGGGACGTGCGCGGCCGCGCCAAAACCTGCGGCCGGGAGATCGCCTTCGCCCGGGCCCACGCGGCGGACTGCCCCGTGCTGATGGACCTGATGGAGCGCGGCGTGCTGCCCCTGCGGGTGACCCACAACGATACCAAGCTGAACAACATCCTCTTCGACAAGGTGACGGGCGAGGGGCTGTGCGTCATCGACCTGGACACCATCATGCCGGGCCTGGCGCTGAACGATTACGGGGATTCGATCCGCTTTGGCGCCACCACGGCGGCCGAGGACGAGCCGGACCTTGCCAAAGTGCACTTCAGACTGGAGCTGTTCGAGGCGTACACCAAAGGCTACCTGGAGGCCGCGGGCGCCGTGCTGACGGATGCGGAAAAGCAGTACCTGCCCTGGGGGGCCAAACTGATGACGCTGGAGTGCGGCATCCGCTTCCTGACGGATTACCTGCAGGGGGACACCTATTTCAAGGTGAGCCGGCCGCTGCAGAACCTGGAGCGCTGCCGCACCCAGTTCCGCCTGGTGGCGGAGATGGAAGAGCATTGGCAGGAGATGGGCGCCATCGTCCAAAAATACACGTGAAAAACATGGTGAAAACAGTGCGAAACCAGTGAAAAAATAAGGAAAAACACTGCAAAAATATGAAAAAAAGAGGGGTAAAAACATGCATGTTGAGACAAAATGCCTGCACGAGGGCTACAAGCCCGGCAACGGGGAGCCCCGCGCCCTGCCCATTTACCAGAGCACTACCTACACCTATGATTCCACCGAGCACATCGGCCAGCTGTTCGATTTGACGGCCGACGGGCACATGTACTCCCGCATCTCCAACCCCACCGTGGGCTATGTGGAGGAGAAGATCGTCGCCCTGGAGGGCGGCGTGGGCGCCTTGTGCACCACCTCCGGGCAGGCGGCCAGCATGCTGGCCATTCTGAACATCTGCACCGCCGGGGACCACTTCGTCACCTCCTCCACCATCTACGGCGGCACGGTGAACCTGTTTGCCGTCACGCTGAAAAAATTCGGCATCGAATGCACCTTCGTGGACGCCGACGCCGGGGAGGAGGAGCTGCAGAAGGCCTTCCGCCCCAACACGAAGGCCGTGTTCGGCGAGACCATCGCCAACCCCGCCATCGCCGTGTTCGACATTGAGAAGTTTGCAAACCTGGCCCACAGGAACGGAGTGCCCCTGATCGTGGACAATACCTTTGCCACGCCCGTGCTGTGCCGCCCCTTCGAATGGGGGGCCGATATCGTGGTGCACTCCACCACCAAGTACATGGACGGCCACGCCGTACAGGTGGGCGGCGTGATCGTGGA
>CAJMEU010000173.1 GCA_905212515.1 uncultured Oscillospiraceae bacterium
TGCACACGTATTTTACTTCCATTGACAGCTAAGGAGAGAATGTATGCTCCGCATCCTGACTGATTCCACGGCCGACCTTTCTGAAAGCGATATCCGCCAGCTGGGCGTGCGCGTGGTGCCCCTGCTGGTCAATTTCGGCGACGAGCACTTCCGCGACGGCATCGACCTGACCCCCGATGAATTCTATGAAAAACTGGCGGCGGCGGACAAACTGCCCACCACCAGCCAGCCCAGCCCGGAGGTGTTTTTGCAGGAGTTCGAGCAGGCACGGGACGCCGGCGACGACGTGGTGTGCGTGCTGCTGTCGTCCGCGCTGTCGGGCACGTTCCAAAGCGCGCAGATCGCCAAAGAGGAGGCGGCGTACGACCGCATTTTCCTGGTGGATTCGAAAAACGCCACCCTGGGCGAACAGCTGCTGGTGCGCCGCGCCGTGCAGCGCCTGCGGGAAGGATTCACCGCCGAGGAGCGGGCGGCGGACCTGGAACCGGCCCGGGATGACGTGCATTTGTGCGCTTTGGTGGACACGCTGAAGTACCTGCACAAGGGCGGCCGCCTGCCCACGGCCGTGGCCCTGGCCGGCGGGCTGCTGGGCATCAAGCCGGTGGTGGGCCTGGTGGACGGCAAACTGGTGATGGCGGACAAGGCCCGGGGCCTGCCCGGCGCTTACGTGGCTATTTTCAAACAGATCGCCGGTGTGGGCGGCATCGACGAGCAATGGCCCGTATTGGTGGGCTACACGGGCAAAAAAACAGGCGTAGAGCCCTTCATGCGCTATGTCACGCAGAACCTGCATTTGCAAAAGCCGCTGCTGCGGGCCATCGGGCCGGTCATCGGCACCCACGCCGGCCCCGGCGCGGCGGGCATCGCCTTTTTTGCCTGCGATTACACCGGGGAAAACGCTTGATTTTGTCATAAATTCTCTTAAAAAGCAGGGATTTCACAGTAAAACAGCGCGTTTTTCACGCGCTGTTTTTTACTTTTCCGCACTTGTATTCAGCCGCGCGGGGAAATATAATGGAAAACAAGGCCCGTACTCGGGCAAAGAGGGAGGACGATCTGCTTGAAGCACATCCTGGTCATCGACGATGACGTTTATATCGGGAACCTGCTTGAGGAAGTGCTGACCAAGGAGGGCCACCGGGTGTCCCGCGCCTATTCGGGCACCGAGGCGCTGCTGGTGCTGTCTTCCTGCCGACCCGACCTGGTGCTGCTGGATCTGATGCTGCCCGGCCTCTCCGGCGAGGAAGTGCTGGGGCGTATCGAGGGCATTCCGGTGATCGTGCTGAGCGCCAAGGCCGGCGTGGCAGACAAGGTAGGGCTGCTGCGGGGCGGCGCGGTGGATTATGTCACCAAACCCTTTGAAACGGACGAGCTGCTGGCCCGCATCGCCGTGCAGCTGCGGCGGGCGCCGGCGGCGCAAAGCAGCCTGCTGTCCTTTGATACGGTGCGCATGGACACCGCCGCCCACATGGTGGAGGCGGCCGGCACGCCGGTTCGGCTGACGCGCACGGAGTACGCCATTTTAAAGCTGCTGCTGCAGAACCCGGCCCAGGTGGTGACCAAATCCCTTTTGCTGGACCGCATCAGCGGGGACACGCCGGACTGCACGGAAAACTCGCTGAAAATGCACGTGAGCAACCTGCGCAAAAAGCTGCGTGAAGCCTCCGGCAAGGACCTGATCGAGGCGGTTTGGGGCATCGGCTTCAAATTGACGGCTGAGTAAATATTTCCGTTTTCTTTACCCTTTCCTTTACCGGTTTCTTTACCGCCTAGTGGTAGCATCGGTGTACAAGGGAAACAGCGGTTTTCAGCCGCGCGACAGCGCCGCTGGCTGTGTTATCGGGCTCGCCGCGCAAAGCGCGGCGTTTGCAGCAGCAAACCGCCCTGCGGTGTTCAGCGTGCCGCAGGCACGCTGATATTGCCGCCCCGTGCCGCGCTTTGCGCATCACGGGCCCGGGCGGCAATACCCCCGGCCTTGCCTTCCGTCGGGAAGGCTGCGTCGTCTGCCTTGCCAGCGGCACCGCCGCGCGGCTGAAAACCGCTGTTTCCCTTGTACACCGATGCTAAATGGCGGCAATCGACCAAAAGGAGGCTTTTTTGTGGAGTATGTGTTGGCCACGGACGCTTTGTGCAAGCGCTACGGGCATTTCAAGGCCCTGGACGGGCTGTCCATGCACGTGCCGAAAGGGGCGATCTACGGCTTTGTGGGCAAAAACGGGGCGGGCAAAACCACCCTCATCCGCCTTGTGTGCGGCTTGCAGGCGCCCACTGCGGGTAGTTACACCCTGTACGGCATAGCCGGCGGCGCGGCGGGCATCGCCAAGGCGCGAAGGCGCATGGGCGCGGTGGTGGAGACGCCCTCCATCTACCTGGACCTGACGGCGGAGGAAAACCTGAAACAGCAGTACCGCGTGCTGGGCCTGCCCAGTTTTGCGGGCATTCCCGCGCTGTTGCGCCTGGTGGGCCTGGAGGGCACGGGGAAAAAGAAAGCCAAAAACTTTTCCCTGGGCATGAAGCAGCGGCTGGGCATCGCCGTGGCCCTGGCCGGAGACCCTGACTTCCTGGTGCTGGACGAGCCCACCAACGGCCTGGACCCCCAGGGCATCATCGAAATGCGGGAGCTGATCCTGCGGCTCAACCGTGAACAGCAGATCACCGTCCTGATCTCCAGCCACATTTTGGACGAGCTGGCCAAGCTGGCCACCCATTACGGGTTCATCGACGGCGGCCGCATCGTGCGGGAGATCAGCGCCGAAGATCTGGAGGCCGCCTGCCGCAAATGCGTGCGGGTGGAAGTGTCCGACACCAAAGCCCTGGCCCGGGTGCTGGACGCCATGGGCGCGGAGTACAAAATTTTAGACAACAGACGGGCCGACGTGTTCGCCCAGGTGAACGTCTCTCAGCTGACGCTGGCCCTTGCCAGGGAGCAGTGCGAGGTCGTCAGCCTGCACGAGCACGACGAGAGCCTGGAGAGCTACTACGTCAGCCTGGTGGGAGGTGTGCGCCATGCGTAAATTGCTGCACGCAAACTTTTCCCTCCTGTGGAAGAACACGGTGCTTTGGCTGGGGATGGGCATGATGCTGGCTTTCAGCGCGGCCGCCATGCTGAACGGCTGCCGCCGGGCCATGGCCGAGGCCGGTTCCGGCTTCCAGTATACGTTGGACCAATACTATTTCAACCTTGCGCCGCTCATCGGGTTGGCGTGCGCGGTGTTCACCAGCCTGTTCCTGGGCACCGAGCACAGCGACGGCACCCTGCGCAACAAGCTGGTGGTGGGCCACTCCCGCGGGCGGGTGTACCTGGCCAACCTGACGGTCTGCTTCGCGGCCACGCTGCTGATGACAGCCGCCTTGCTGGCCGGCGGCCTGGCGGGCATCCCCGCCCTGGGCCTCTGGCGCATGGACGGACTGAGCCTGGGGGTGTATCTGGGCCTGCTGGCGCTGGCCGCCGCGGCCCTGTGCGCCATTTTCACCCTGATCGGGATGGTGTGCCCCAACCGGGCCGCCGGGGCCGTGGTCTCCATGCTGTTGTTCCTGGGGCTGCTGGTGGCGGGCAGCATGCTTTACAACCGCCTGGCGGAGCCGGAGCTGGTCTCCGGCGTGGTGATCACCGCCGAGGGGATGCAGATGACCGAGCCGTCCCCCAACCCGGACTATCTTTCCGGCGCCATGCGGGCGGTGTACGAGTTCCTGGTGGACTTTCTGCCCACAGGCCAGTGCATCCAAATCGCCGACCTGTCGGTGGCGCGCCCCCTGCGCATGGCTGCGTCCTCTCTGTTTATCACCCTGGCCGTCACGGCGGGCGGCATGTTTGCGTTCCAAAAGAAAAATTTGAAGTGACGGTGGGTGAACATGATGGTCCTGCCCTGGCTGCTGTGCGGCGCGCTGTGCGTCCTGGCCCTTGTGCTGTGGGTAAAACTGCGGCTGCTGCAAAAAAGCCTGGACGAGATCAGCGCCGAGTTTGCCCAGCGGCTTTCGCAGGACACCAACACCCTCATCTGCCTCTCCTCCGGCGACCGGCACGCGCGGCGCCTGGCCGCGGAACTGAATGTCCAGCTGCGGCTGCTGCGCAGACAGCGCTGGCAGTATCTGAACGGGGACCGCGCGCTGAAACAGGCTGTGACCAATATTGCCCACGACCTGCGCACCCCCCTGACGGCCCTGTCCGGCTATCTGGAACTGCTGCAGCGGGAGCAGCTGTCCGCAGACGCGGCGCGCTATCTGGCCCTGATCGAAAACCGCGCCCAGGCCCTCAGGCAGATGACGGAGGAATTGTTCCGCTACACCCTGGTCACCTCCGCGCCTGAGCAGATGCACCCCGAGCCCGTGGACCTGAACGCCCTTTTGGAGCAGAGCGTGGCCGCCTGTTACGGGGCCTTCAAGGCGCGGGGCATCACACCGGCCATCACCATGCCCCAGGCGCGGGTGGTGCGCCCGCTGGATCCGGCCGCCGCCGCACGGGTGCTGGACAACGTGCTGCACAACGCCTTGAAATACAGCGCCGGCGACCTGGACATCACCCTGCGGGAGGACGGCGAGGTGTGTTTTGCCAACAGTGCGCCCGGCCTGGATGAAGTACAGGTGGGCAGATTGTTCGACCGCTTTTTCACCGTGGAGGCCGCGCAGAACGCCACGGGCCTGGGCCTGGCCATTGCCAAAACCTTGGTGGAACAAATGGGAGGCCGGGTCAGTGCCCAATATGATGCCGGGCGGCTGTGTATCCGCATTCTTTTCCCGGAAAAGGCGCTGTAAAAGCCGGCTCGCCCCTTCGCCCAAGGCACAAAGGGAAGAGGGGCAAGGGGACAGAAAACAGGCCCGAAAAGCTGGATTGCAGGAGGCGGTTATGGATTTTAAAATCAGAACAATCCTAGAGGGAGAAGAGAGCTTGCTAAAAGACTTTTTATATGAAGCGATCTTTGTTCCCCAGGGAATGGCTGCACCGCCCAAATCAATAATCGATCAGCCGGAATTACAGGTTTATCTAACCGGCTTCGGGAAGGAAAAAGACGATATCGGTTTGATTGCGGAAATTGATAAGAAGGCTGTTGGCGCCGTTTGGGTGCGCATTATGAATGATTATGGACATATCGACAATGACACTCCCTCCTTTGCCATATCCCTGTATAAAGATTATCGGGGATTGGGAATCGGTACTGCTTTGATGAAAGAAATGCTCCGTATTTTGAAAGACAGAGGGTACAAGCAAGCATCGCTTGCTGTGCAAAAAGCAAACTACGCTGTAAAAATGTATCAAAAAGCAGGGTTTGTGATTGCAGGTGAAACTGAGGAAGAATATATCATGCTTTGTTCTTTGTGAATATATAACTTCCAGTTTACCGGGAGAAAAGCAAAAAAGCCGCCAAGGAGAAGTTTTGCGCCCCTGGGGAAACGCTTGTCTTTTCCTTGAGAAAACAAAAAGGGCGAAACGGCCAGGCCGTTTCGCCCATTGTGTTTTTTTTACCCGGGTTGTGCCCCTGGCGATGTTTAGGCCCCCCCCGCCCCGTAACGAGGGCGCAACTACTAGCGCCGCGGCG
>CAJMEU010000174.1 GCA_905212515.1 uncultured Oscillospiraceae bacterium
AAAACGGCTTCTTTTTGCCCTGCCGGCACGCTTCCCCGGCCCGTTTCACTGCAAAAATACCGAAAAAGCAGCCTCTTTTTGCTCTTCCGGTACGCTTTCCCGGCTAAAAATCCCCTTTATCCCGGGGCGTTGGCCCCGGTGAGGGCCGCCGTCTCGGCCGCCGCCAGCTCCGGATAAGCGGAGTTGAACAGGTTGTCATACCGGTACAGGGCGTAGCCGTCCGCGCCCTTATCTTGCAGCGTGGCCACCATCCGGGCCAGGTTGCCGCCGCTCTGCCACTCGTCCGACGCCTGGGCCGAGCCGTCGCCATCCCCGATGCGGAACGCCCCCAGGCCGAAGGCCAGGTGCACCGATGGATCCCGCGGCATGGCCAGCCATTCGGACACGATGTTGGCAAAAGCGTACCGCTGGGACCCGCTCTGCAAAGTAAAATCATATCCCCAATACACCTGGGGCATCACATAGTCCACATAGCCGGGCGTGGACAGCCACATGGCTACATCACTATACTGTCCGTTATAATTGTTATCATTATTACCCTGAGGACTAATCCCGAAAGCCACATGGGGCGCCAGCTCTTTCACCTTGTCATAGGCCGCGCGCACCAGGGCGTTGACGTTCTCGCGCCGCCAGTCGGCCAGGCCCAGGGCGGTGCCGCTGGCCGCATAGTCCTCGGCGTCGAAGCTCTCGTCGGTGGTGGGGTAAAAATAGTCGTCGAACTGGATGCCGTCCACCTGGTAATTTTGCAAAATCTCGGCCACGCCGTCCACGATGTAATCGCGCACCGCGGGGCTGGCCGGGTCCAGCCAAAGGCCGCCCGCCGCCTCCTTCACCCAATCGGGGTGGGCGGCGGCCAGGCCGGTATCGGCCAGGGCGGGGGGCATCTTTTCGCTGAGGCGTATCCGGTAAGGGTTCACCCATGCTTCCAGCAACAGGCCGCGGCTGTGGGCCTCCCGCACCAAAATGGCCAGCGGGTCGTAACCCGGGTCCTGCCCCTGGGTGCCGGTGACGAGGTGGCTCCAGGGGAACAGCGCGCTGGGATACAGCGCGTCGCCAAAGGGCCGCACCTGGGCGATGACCGTGTTCAGGCCCAGCGCCTTGCAGTTGTCCAGCAGGCGGCCGGCGGCCGCGGTAAAGGCTGCCTCGCTGGAAAAATCAAAGTTCTGCCACTCAAGATAACTCACCCACACGGCCCGGTAGGAGAGGTTGCCGGCGCCCTGTGCCGGCGCGGCGGCCTGCCCCGGCGGCTGTCCCGCGCCGGAGGCGCTGGTGAAATCCTGCCGCGGGGCCGAGGAAGAGCCCCCCTCCCCGCACCCCGCGAGGCACACGGCCAAAGCCGCCGCCAAAAGAAGGGCCAGGGCCCGTTTCCAAACACATTGCATCGCGCTTTGCCTCCTTGTCCACATTTATGCGCGGACGGGCGCGCTTATTCCCGCTGCCCGGCTTCGCCGGCCTGGCGCGCTTTTTCGCGGCCGTACAGCAGCCAGCACAGCACCGCCTGGCAGGCGCTGATGGCCACGGCCAGCAAGGCCTTCCACATGCGGGGCAGGGGCACGAAGCTGAACAGCAGCTGGGCCGCGCCCGCCAGCATCACCACAAAGGCCATGGTGTGCAGGGGCGCGTCGTCGCCCTCGTCGCTGGTATCGCGCCAAATGGGAAAGGCGAACAGCGGCCACACCAAAGCGCCGCACACCTTCATCAGCACGCCGGAGAAGAAATACAAAATCTGCGCCAGCAGGGCCAAAAAGGTGAAGGAACCCTCGCGGGACTTCACGTCGCCGGCGGCCAGCAGCAAAAGCAGCATCAGCCCGGTCCCGATGGACGCCACCGTGAAGGGCAGCGGGATATAGATGCCCGGCACATACAGCAGGCTGCCCGCCAGCGAGAGCGCGGCGGCGATGATGCCGATGGCGTAATAGGTTTTTTTCGTGATGGAAAGCTGGATGTTCATGCTGGTTCCTCCAACGATCAATTTTTACGGCCGCGGCCGAAGCGCCGGCCGGCGGTTTAAGCGCGGGGGCCAAAAAGCCGCAGCAGGCCGGCGGCGGCCAGGCACAGCGCGGCGGCCAGGGCCAGGGCGGCCGTCAGATGGGCGTCCGCCAGGCCGCCCAGCACCAGCCCCAGGGCGCTGGAGCCCAGGTTCACCGCCATGGAATAGCCCGACAGCACCACGCTGCGGGCGCCGCCGGCGTCGGTGACGTTGTCGTTTTTCAGCCTGGCCGCATAGGGCTGCCACAGCCGCCAGACGATCTGCAAAGTAAATACGCCGGCCACACACAGCGCCGGCCAAGGCGAAAAGCCGGCGGCCAGGCAGCCCGCCGCGCCCACAAGGCACAGCGTGGGGCCAAAGGCGCGGCCCAGCGCCCGGCACAGCCGATGGGACCAGGCCCCGCACAGGCCCGCCAGCGTCATGCCGATGTACAAAACGCCCAGCACCGCCGCGGGCAGGCCCAGGCGCACGTACAAAAGCTGGCTGAGGAACACCGTCACCGTCTGGCCGGTGATGGACAGCAGCGCGTCCGCCGACAGCACGCCGGCAAAGCGCGGGTTTGCCCGCAGGTTGCGCACGATGCCCGCCAATTGGGCGCGCAGCGAGGCCGCGTCCTCCTCCCCTGCGGGCACCGGGGCCAAAAAGCAGGCCAGCAGCGCGGCCAGGCCGTAGGTGGCCACGGTCCACAGGGCGGCCAGGCGGTAATCATCGGCCAAAAACAGCGAGAACAGGGCGCTTGCCGCCAGCAGCCCCGCGGTGCCCGCCGCGCCGTACAGCCCCAGCACCCGCTGGGCCCCCGCGCGGCCGGCGCACAGGTACAGATAGGCGTCGTCGCAGCCCGAGAGGCCCGCCAGCACAAAGGCCAGGATGACCCGCTCGGCCAGGAAGGCGCCAAAGGTATACGCCTGCCAGAACACGATCTTGGAAATAAAAAACAGCGCGCTGCTGGCCATGAGCATGCGGCGGTAGCCGATGCGGGCGCACACCGCGCCCAGGGGCACCTCCAGCATCACCACCAACAGGTAGGTGACGGCCTCGATCAGCGAGATCTGGCCCATGGTAACGCCCACCTCGGTGCGGTACAGCGTGGCCACGGGGCCATAGAAGCACATGCCCTGCAAAAAGGACATGCAGTACAGCAAAGCAATGCTGCGCCGGGCCGGGGAGGCCGGCACGGCGGAAAGATTCGGCTCCATAATAAAAAAACAGTCCCTTCCAAAAACATAAAACACAAAATGCGGGGACGCCCTGCGCGCCCTCGTGCCTTCGGTTTTACGTTTTTAAATGGACTGTTTCAAAATGGCAATGCTCCTTTTGCTGGGTTACGCTCAGTATAACACAACCTGCCGCGCCTTGCAAGCCGGCCTTTTATACCAGCTGCGCATCCGGCGGCGCCCCGGCGGGCGCCTGGGGCGCGGCGGGCGTCTCCTCCCGGGCCGGCAGGGCCGGCGGCGCCTCCCCGTCCCCCTGCCCTGTCTCCGCCCCTTGTTCCTCCGCGGGCAGGGACAGCTGGCCGGTGGAAAAGCTGCGGTCGCCCAGCGCCATGGCCAGCTGGGCCTTGTCGGCCGCGCCCTGCCAGTAGGCCGCGGCCGCTTTGCACAGGGCGCAGGCATCCGCCGCCGCCGCTTCGCACAAAGCGTCCGGCCCTTCGCCCTCGTGCCGGGCGCCGGTGGCGGGGTCCGCCCAATCCGTGGGGAAGCCCGCCGGCGGCTGTTTGGCCGGCGTCATGTGGGACAGGCCGTAGCCGGGCCGGCGCAGCACCAGCCGTTCGGCCAGCCACACCAGGGCCCGCTTGCCCCCGTGTTTCGACACGAAGATGGACCCGTGCAGCCAGCGGAAATCGTGGAAGGCGTCGGCCAGGTGTTCCACGGGGACGTCCTCCCCATACACCTCCAGCACACAGGCGTGCAGCAGCGCACACACCTCGGCCAATGCGTCCGTCACCAGGGCCGGGGCCGCGTCGTCCCCCTGCACGGCCGCGCCCAGGCCGTCTTTTTCATGAAAATAGCTGTCCATGGCCACTTCGCAGAAGCCATGGCCCTCCTGCATCCCAAAGGGCTGGCCCTCCCGCGCCATGGCTTCCACATAAGGGTGCAGGGCCGCGTCGGCGGCATAGTGGGTCAGAAAACCCAGGGTGTACGCGCGCTGCACCGGGCTGTAGGCGCGGAACACCAGGGCCCGCAAAAACCGGCCGCACTGGGCGGCGTGGATGCGCCCGCCCAATTGCGCCATGGGATAGGGCTTGCGGGCCGAGAGGATGTGGAAGGCGAACAGCGGGTCCGGCCCCTGGGCGCCCATCTCGTAGGCCACGGTCAGGCCCGGGCCGTCCATCAGGCTGTCGGCGCCCGTGGCCGACAGCAGCGCGCGGGCGCGGCGGGCGATGCGGATGTGGGTATAGGCTTCCGGCATGATAAAACTTCCTTTTCTGGGTTTTGGTCACTTCTTTTTCATATACTTTGGCAGCACGAAGAAATAGGCGCCGCCGCCGATGAGGAAAATGATGAGGATGGACAGAACGCCCCAGGGGGCGGACATGGCCTCCAGCGCGGCCGGGTCCGTCACCGCGCCCTGGGCGGCGATGACGTTGTAGGCCACGGTGGAAGTCAGGCCCACCAGCGACGGGCCGATGATGGCCGAGAATTTGCCGAAGATATCGTAAAAGCCGAAGAACTCGCCGCTGCGGGCCTTGTCCGGGATGATCTTGCCGAACATGCTGCGGCTGAGAGCCTGAATGCCGCCCTGGCTGGTGGCCACCAGAAGCGCCAGCACCCAGAACTGCCACTCGCTGCGCAAAAAGAAGGCGAACACGGTGATGAAGCAATAGATGCCGATGCCCACGCCCACCATGGCCCGGGCGCCGAACCGGTCCGCCAGCTTGATATACAGCAGGCAGAAGGGCAGGCCCAGCACCTGCACCAGCAGCAGGGCCAGCAGCATTTTGGTGGTGTCCAGGCCCAGGGTGTCGCCGTAACTAGTGGACATGTGGATGATGGTGTTCACCCCGTCGATATAGAAGAAATAAGCCACCAGGTACACGAACATGGCCTTGTTGCGATAGATCTCCCGCGCGGTGCCGGCCAGCTTGCGCAGGCTGTGGCGCACGGGATGGGGGTCCTTTTCCACCCAGCTTTTCTGCTGCACGTTTTTCAGCAGCGGAAGGCTGAAAACGAACCACCACACGGCGGTGAGGCCGAAGGCAAAGCTCATGGACACCATCATATCCACGCCGAACAGGCCCACCATCAAAAGGAAGATCAGCAGCGGGATGGTGGAGCCGCCGATATACCCCAGGCCGTAGCCCATGGTGGAGA
>CAJMEU010000175.1 GCA_905212515.1 uncultured Oscillospiraceae bacterium
GTGGGCCAAGGATGGCCCACATGGCCTAAAAAATAGCCTTACGGCAATTTTTTATCCATCTTTTTCCTGCAGGAGCCTGCGCACGGTGAGCAGCATGGTGCAGTAGCAGGCCGCGCCGCCGATGAAGTTGGAGATGGGCTCGGCCAAAAACACGCCTTTCACCCCCAGGCCCGCCACGCGGGGCAACAGCAGCGTGAGCGGCACCACGATCACGATCTTGCGCAGCAGTGAAAAGAAGATCGCCTGTTTGGACTGGCCCAGCCCCACGAAGACGGACTGGCCCGCGCTTTGGAAGGCCATCATGAACAGGCCGAAAAAATACAGGTGCAGGGCTGGCACGCCCTTGGCGATGAGCTGCGCGTCCGAGGTGAAAACGCCCATCAGAGGGCCCGGGAATAAAAACAGCAGCAGCCACGCCAGCGCCATGTACACCACCGATGTGACGGTGACGAACACGATGCCTTTCTTCACCCGCCCGTACTGCCGCGCGCCATAATTGTACCCCAGCACGGGCTGGGCGGCGTTGGTCAGCCCCTGCATGGGCAGGCCCGCCATCTCCCGCACCGAAGTCAAAACCGTCATCACACCCACATAGAGATCGCCGCCGGCGCCCTTCAGGGTGGCGTTGCAGGCGATCTGCACCGCGCCGTTGGAGGCGGACATGATAAAGCCAGCCGTGCCCAGGCTCGTGATCTCGCGCAGCAGGCCCCGGTCAAGCTTCATAGAGGCCGGGGTGAGCTTCAGCAGGGGGTGTTTCCCCGTCAGGAAAGACAGCACCCAGGCGGCGGAAAGCAGCTGTGAAACGACGGTGGCCAGCGCCGCGCCCGCCACACCCATGCCCAGCACAAAAATGAACACCGGGTCCAGCGCGATGTTGACGGCCGCCCCCAGCAGGATGGTGACCATGCCCGTTTTGGCAAACCCCTGCGCGTTGATGAACCCGTTCAGGCCCGTGCCCACCATGGTGAAGGGCGTGCCCAGCAGGTAGATCAGCAAGTACTGCCGGGCGTAAGGGTAGCTGGCGTCGCCGGCGCCGAACTGTTACTGCAGGGGCTTCAACCACACATAGCACCGCCCAATCCGCGCCAGGCTGCTGGCACACTGCTGGGCAACGGTGTTCCCAATGTTCGTTTGGGCGCGGCCGGCCTCTTGCCGGCCACGGGCGATGGCGAACAGCGGCGCGCCGCCCATGCCGAACAGGCTGGTGAAGGCCATGACGAGGGTGATGATGGGGAATGTCAGCCCCAGGCCCGTCAAGGCCAGGTAAGAGCCCCCCGGCAGATGGCCGATGTAAATGCGGTCCACGATATTATACAGCATCTGCACCATCTGGGCCACCGCCATTGGGATGGCCAGGGACACGATGTGCCTGTAAACACTGCCCGTGGAAAAATCGCTTTTATTTCCCCCCTGTACCTCTTGCATGGGCGCTTCTCCTCTCTGGCGGCAGGGCCGCTTGCTGTTTTCCCGCCCCGTCAATCAAACCGCAGCTGGGTTTGGCGGCAGCTGTGCATGGGGCGCGGGGACACCACGTCCCCGGGGCCCAGCGCGCCCGCCAGCAGGGGCGCAGCCGGGTCGCGCCGGGCAAAGGCCAAGGCCGCCGCGGCGCCCGGCCGGGCGGCATAACAGTAGAGGCAGCCGCCCGGGCAGGTGCCGTAGATGCCGAGGTCCACACTGGGCGCGCAGCCGCAGGCCGGGCGCTGGTTCTTCTCCCGGCCCAGGGCCAGCGGGCAGCCCAGCAGTTCCTCAAACAAGGCGCCGTCCACACAATGGGCGTGGCCGATGCCGTACCGGCTCAGGTCCAGGGACTCGGCACAAGTGAAAAGGCGCAGGCCGTAGTGCCGGGCGACCTGTGCCAGGCCCGCCGCCAGCGCCTCCTGCCGCTGGGGCGGGAACGGGCGCAGGCCCAAGCCGGCCATGTTCTTTTCCGTGCCACGGTAAAGATCCAGAAAGCTGATGATGCAGCAGTCCGCGGCCCCATACAGCTGTTTTGCCAGTTGTTCAAAAGCGCGCAGATGGAAATCCGGCGTGTACCGCGCGCTTAAAAAAATAGGGTCGTACCGCCAGATCACCCGCCGCGGGCCCAGCCTTTCCGCCAGCTGCCGGAACGCGGGCACGATCACCCGCCGCTTATCGGGGAGGGCGGGCTCCACCTCGGGGCCGTAGGCGGTGACGGTGAATTGGAAGTAATAGGCGTAGCCGTCCAGCAGGGGCAGCCTTTCCAGCATGGGCGCCGCATTCTTTGTCCAGAACACGATGCCGTCCACCACGTCGGGCCCCAGGGCGACGCGGCTGACCCGGCGGGGCGCCCTGGGGTTGGGCACCAGGGCAAAGCCCGCCTGTAAGCGCCGGAAGAACCAATCGCTGTAATAGGCGGGGATGTCGGTGCGCCGGCTGACGCTCAACAGCATGGCCTTTCCCTCCCCTGTTTGCTTTGTCCTCTATGATAGCACCCCGGCGGGGCAAAAGCAACAAACCCCTGTGCGCGTGCCGCGCCAAAGGATGCGTCCCGCGATGGTTTTGGCCCTCTGCCCCGCGCATCGCCGCGCTGCTTTCGGCACGGCGCCCCACCCGGCCCACGGCCACAGGGGCCGCGTCAAATGCACTGTTCCCGCATTTTTCGTAATCTTCCCGTCATATACATCCTCCGGGCCTGTCCGCACTTTCCCCCTCTCTCTGGTGCATCGGGCGCTTTTCCAAGGGGGGCGCTTGTTCGTTTAAGCACAGTATTTCTCCCCTGCTGCGCTAGTTCCAACATTATTTTACATTATTTTTGCTCTTTCGACAAAATTATAGTAAAATAGGACCAAACACCGTGCATGGAGGTGAGCATTTGAAGGCCAATACCCCGCCGTACAAAAACCACTTTTACAAAAAAGTCCTCGTCCTTTTGTTTTTCGGCATCTTTTTGCTGATGCTGCTGGTGTCCTTCGCCACGTTCTACATCTATTTCCGCTATTATGTCAACACCCTGGCGGATTACGCGCTGCAGAATTCCGCCTTCGTGCGCGCCAACCTGGACACCCAGTTGCAGGACGCTTCCCTGGTGACGGACGACATGTACTTAGACGCCGACATCCAGCGCATTCTGGCCCAACCCTCAAAAGAGAACCAAGCGCTGTTCCAGAAGCATTACTATCAGCAAAAATTTTCCAACCCCTATTTTGTCTGCCAGATCGACTTGTTCGATTTCCACCGCAACCGTTATGTGTATTACAATTCCGCGGCGCTGGCCCACAGTTTTCTGTCCGCGCCCGAGGCCTTTGCCTGGGAGTGGCTGTCCCGCGTGAAGGACGCCGGCGGACGGATGCTGTGGGTGGACGGGCGGGAGATCGCGCCGGCGGCCTCCCACTTGCTGTTCGCCATGCGCCTTGTCAAAAACGTCAATTCCAACCAGCCGGTGGGCGTGGCCGTGATCAGCATTCTCAAGCGCAGCGTGTCCGATAAGCTGAGCAATTACGCCTCCGCCAACACGCAGATCTATCTGGCCGACGGCAAGGGGCGCATCATCCTGGCCCAGGACGCCGCCCAGACGCCGGACGGCGAGCCCGTGCAGCTGCTGGACATGTCCTTAGTGACGGGGGAGGAAGGCTACTACACCTCTTTTTCCGACAGCGTTGTCACCGTGTATTCCTTCGACCCGCACACCCAGTGGTACATGGTGCAGGTGACGCAGATGCCCACCTTCTTTCTGTTCCTGCGGCAGCTGATCGGCTCCATGCCCTTTATTTTCATCATCGTATTGGCGCTGGCGGCCTCGTTCTCCTACTTTCTGTACCGGGCGCTGTCGCGGCCCATCCTCACGCTGGTGCAGTGCATGCGCAGCCTGGAGACGCTGGACTTCACCCCGCCCGACCTGGACACCCGGCGCACGGACGAGATCGGCTATTTAAACCGGGGCTATCTGCTGATGCTGGACGAGCTGCACCGCCTGTTCCAGAACCTGTTGCAGGAGCAGACCGCCAAAAAGAACGCCGAACTGGAGGCCCTGCGGGCGCAGATCAATCCCCATTTCCTCTACAACACCCTCACCGTGGTGCGCTTCCTCATCGACATGAAGCAGAACCAGAGTGCCAGCGAGGTGCTGATCAGCCTGATCAAGCTGCTGAAGATCAACCTGGACCCCAAGCGCGAGATGCTGACGGTGGAGGAGGAGCTGGAGTATCTGAAAAACTATCTGCTGATCCAGCAGTGCCGCTACGACAATTTTGCCGTCACCTACGACGTGGACCCGGCGGCGCTGTCCTGCCGGCTGCCGCGCCTGATGATCCAGCCGCTGGTGGAGAACAGCCTGTTCCACGGCCTGAAAAACGGCAGCCTCCACGGCTGCATCCACATCTCCATCCGGCGCGGCGAACGCACGCTGGCCGTGTGCGTACAGGACGACGGCTGCGGTTTTCCCCAGGATTTTGATTTTTCCGTCCCGGGCACCAACGCCCAGCGCGACAGCGCCAGCATCGGGCTGCACAACGTGAACGACCGGCTGCGTCTGCGCTACGGCCCCAAGGCGGCGCTGCGCATCGACAGCGCACAGGGCCTGGGCGCGCGTGTTTCCTTTGAGATCCCATTGGAGGAGGAGTGACGATATGCTGCGAATTTTGATCGTGGACGACGATGTGATTGTGCGCAAATGGCTGCGCCTGGTGTTTCTGCCTTTTGACGGAGAGTTCTCCGTGGTGGCAGCCGTGGCGGGGGGCCGCGAGGCGCTGGAGATCTGCCAGGCGCAGCAAGTGGACGTGGTGATCACGGATATGATTATGCCGGACATGGACGGCATGGCTTTTATCCAGGCGCTGCGCGCGTTCGACCTGCGCGCGCAGGTGGTGATCCTGTCCAATTACGCGGATTTTTCCCTGGCGCAGAAGGGCATGTCCTTTGGGGCGGCGGAATATCTGTTGAAGGGCGAGATCACAGAGGAGGAATTGCTGGCGGTGACGCGGCGCGTGGGGCGTAAGCTGCTGGCCGGCGCGGCCGACCGGGACCCGCTGTTTTTGGGCCTGACGCCTTTGCAGACGGGGCAGCTGCTCAGCGGCTGCGCGCCCGAGGCCGCGGCCATGTTCTACGCCGCTCTGGCCGCCGCGGGGGGGAGGGTGTAGTTGTTAGTGTGAAGCCCCGAAGCCCCTGATGGCCGGGAACCGCCCCCTCCCACGGCCCGCGGCGCCCCAATG
>CAJMEU010000176.1 GCA_905212515.1 uncultured Oscillospiraceae bacterium
CGTCCCCGAACACCACGCCGCAGCCCACCATCAGCATGTCGCCCTGGCACTCGAACAAGGTGACGTTCTTGCCTACCTCGCCCACGCCGCCCAGGGGCATGATCTTCACGGGGATAGCCGTCTCGCCGTTTTGGTTCTGGCGGCCGCGGCCGCCCCTTTTCTGCGGCGCGCGATGCTGCACGGCGGCCTGCTGGGCCATTTGCATCTCCTGGTCCGCCTGGGCGGCGCCGGCCGCGCGGCGCGGCTGCCGCTGGCCGGGCTGTTGTTTTTTGCCGCTGGCCTGGGCGGCCCCGCGCTTATTCTGCGCCCCGTCTTTTTTGGGGGGCTGCTGTTGCTTTTTCTGCTGTGTTTTCTCGCCGGCCTGCTGGCCCGCGTTTTTGCCCTGCTTCGCGGCCGGGCGGCGCCGTTTGGGCGCACTGGTTTTGGCCGTCTGTGCGACAGCCTGGTTGTCACGCGTCATTTCATTGTTTTGTTCCATAAATCCTCCGAAAAAAATAATATTCAATTACAAAAACAGGCCCTTGCGCATCGCCAAAGCGCCTGTAAAAGTCCACCATTTCAGCCCTGTCCCAGCCCGATCGCCGAGAAGCACTATTTTATTTATGATACAGTTTTTGGGCAATATTGTCAAGATAAGCCCCCACTTATTAGAAAGATTGGACAAAAACCTTGCGCTTCATTCAGCAAAATATTCTGTTTTTGGTTTACACCTCTCCCGTCATCCTCTATAATAAAATAGATAAAAGGAGTGGAACTATGAAACAGATCACCATTTACACCGACGGTTCCTGCAGCGGCAACCCCGGGCCGGGCGGATGGGGCGCCATCCTGGATTACAAGGGCGTGCGCAAGGAGCTGAGCGGCGGCGAATATGAGACCACCAACAACCGCATGGAGATGACTGCCGTGATCAAGGCCCTGGAATGCCTGCGGGAGCCCTGCGAGATCACCCTTTGCAGCGATTCGAAATACGTGATGGACGCGCTGAGCAAGGGCTGGGCCAAGGGCTGGCGCGCCCGCGGCTGGCGCAAGGCCGATCGGCAGCCGGCGCTGAACGCCGACCTGTGGGCCCAGATGCTGGATCTGTGCCAGCCGCACATCTTCCATTACCAATGGATCAAGGGGCACGCCGGCCACCCGGAGAATGAGCGTTGTGACCGGCTGGCGGTGGCCCAGACGGAAAAACACCGCCGCTAACGGCATCCGGCACGGGCCGTTCCCTTTTGGGGCAATTTTTTGGGCGGGCAAGAAAAAACTTGCAAACTATACCCAGACGATGTATATTATAACCAGAACGGCCTTTCACCGTTTGAAAACAAAGAAAGAAGGGATCTTTTTGAACCGTATCATTTATGCCGACAACGCGGCCACCACGCCGGTGGCCCCGGAGGTACTGCAGGCCATGACGCCCTTTTTCTGCGAGCGTTACGGCAACCCCTCCAGCATTTTTTACTCTGTGGGCGCGCAGGCCCGCGCCGCCCTGGACGAGGCCCGTGCCAGCGTGGCGGCAAGCCTTCACTGCCAGCCGGCCGAGGTGTTCTTCACCAGCTGCGGCACCGAGGCCGACAACTGGGCGCTGAAGGGCACGGCCCGCCGCATGGCCCGCCAGGGCAAAAAGCATCTGATCACCAGCAGCATTGAACACCACGCCATCCTGCACAGCATGCAGGCCTTGGAAAAAGAGGGCTTCGAGGTGACGTACCTGCCCGTGGACGCGGAGGGCTTTGTCTCCCCGGCGGACCTGGAAGCCGCCATCCGGCCCGACACCGCGCTGGTGAGCATCATGTTCGCCAACAATGAGATCGGCACCATCGAGCCGGTGGAAGAACTGTGCGCCGTCGCCCACCGCCACGGCGTCTGGTTCCACACCGACGCCGTACAGGCCGCGGGCGCGGTGCCCATCCATTTTGCCGATATGGGCTTCGATATGCTGAGCCTGTCCGCCCACAAGTTCAACGGCCCCAAGGGCATCGGCGCGCTGATCGTCAGGCGGGGCATCCTGCCCGATGTATTTATGGACGGCGGCGGGCAGGAGCGCGGCCGCCGCGCCGGCACGGAAAACGTGGCGGAGATCGTGGGGCTGGCCAAGGCGCTGGAGATGGCCACCGCCCATTTGGCGGAAAAAGCCGCCCGGCTTTCGGCCCTGCGGGACACGGTGCAGCGCCCCGCGCAGGCCCTGCCCAAGGTGAAGGTAAACGGCCCGGCCGACCCGGCCCGCCGCCTGCCCGGCACGCTGAACATCAGCTTTGAGGGCGCCGAGAGCGAGAGCATCCTGCTGTTTTTGGATATGGCGGGCATCTGCGCCTCCTCGGGCAGCGCCTGCGCCTCCGGCAGTTTGGACCCCAGCCACGTGCTGCTGGCCATCGGCCTGTCCCACGCGCTGGCCAACTGCAGCCTGCGCCTGTCCTTCGGCGTGCAGAACACCCCCGAGGACGCCCAGGCCATCTGCGCCGCGCTGGACAGCGCGGTGGCGGAGGTGCGCCGGCGCAGCGCGATCTGGCAATAAGCGCGTTTGCAGAAAAAACAATGAATGACAAAGGAGCAGCCTTTTATGTATAGTGAAAAAGTAATGGACCATTTTGCCCATCCCCGCAATGTGGGCGAGATCGAGGACGCCAGCGGCGTGGGTGAAGTGGGCAACGCCAAGTGCGGCGACGTGATGAAAATGTTTTTGAAGATTGAGGACGGCACCATCACCGACGTAAAATTCAAGACCTTCGGCTGCGGCGCGGCCATCGCCACCTCCAGCATGGCCACGGAGCTGATCAAGGGCAGGCCCATCGAGGAGGCGGTAAAGCTGACCAACAAGGCCGTGATCGAGGCGTTGGACGGCCTGCCCCCCGTGAAGGTGCACTGCAGCGTGCTGGCCGAACAAGCCATCAAAGCCGCCCTGGCCGATTATTACCGCCGGCAGGGCGTGGACCCGGAGCCCATTGTGGGCAAGCTGGAGGAGGACTGCCACTCCTGCGAGGGCGGGGCCTGCGGGGCGTGAGCGCGGCGGGCGGAGGGGCCGGCGGCACCGGCTTTTCCAGCTTTGCGCAGCAGGCCAATGTTCTGGTGGCCCTGTCCGGCGGCGGGGACTCCTCGGTATGCGTGCGCATTTTACAGGACCAGGGCTTCGACGTATCGGCCCTGGTGATCCGCTTCTCCCCCGCCCACGACAAAGCCGTGGAGGCCGCCCAGGCCGTGGCCCGGCAGCTGGGCGTTCCCTTGACGGTGGAGGACCGCACCGAGCGGTTCGAACGCGAGGTGGTGACCCCCTTCTGCGAGAGCTACTGCGCCGGCGTCACCCCCAGCCCCTGCGTGATGTGCAACCCGCTGGTAAAATTCCGGGCGCTGGCCGACGCGGCGAGCCGCATGGGCATCCGCTATATCGCCAGCGGCCACTACGCCCGGGTGACGGAGCAAAACGGCGTTTATTACGTGCGCAAAGCCCTTTCACAGGCGCGGGACCAAAGCTATATGCTGTACCGCCTGCCCCAGGACATCCTTTCGCGGTTGTGCCTGCCCGTGGGCGAGTTTGAAAAAACCGATATCCGGGACATGGCGCGGGAGCTGGGCCTTGCCAGCGCCGACGCGCCGGACAGCCAGGAGATCTGCTTTATCCCCGACGGCGACTATGCGGCCTTCATCGCGGCCCGCGGTTTGCCGGACAAGCCCGGCCGCTTCATCGGCCCCGCGGGCGAGGATCTGGGCCCTCACCTGGGTGTGTCCCACTATACGGTCGGCCAGCGCAAGGGCCTGGGCATCGCCTACGGCCAGCCTGTTTTTGTGCGGCGCATCCGGGAGGACGGCGACGTGGAGCTGGCCCGGGCGGGCGAGGAATTTTCCGGCAGCGTCCTTCTGCGGGACGCGGTGCGCGCCGACGGCGCGCCCTGGACGGCCGGCGCGCGCTGCGGCGTCAAGATCCGCAGCCGGGCCCCCGTGGCCCCCTGCGTGATCGAGGCGGCGGCGGACGGGAGGCTCACCGTGCGCTTTGAGGCGCCGCTGCGCGCCCCGGCGCCGGGCCAATCGGCCGTATTTTACGACGGCGAGCTGGTGCTGGGTGGCGGCGTGATCGACAGTTGTTTCGATTGAAGATTGGACGAAAGGCGGCGCTTCTATGTACGAACTGATCCAGGCTGCGGCGCGCAGCTATTATCTCGACTGCCCCGTCAAGATCGGCCTGTATGTGGAGGATGACGGCGGCGCCGTCCTCATCGACAGCGGCGGGGACAAGGACGCGGGCCGCAGGGTGCGGCAGCTGCTGGAGCGGCAGGGCTGGCGGCTGAAAGCCATCGTGAACACCCACGCCCACGCCGACCATATCGGCGGCAACCACTACTTACAGGCCCAGACGGGCTGCCCTATTTTTGCGCCGGCCATCGAAGCCGCCTTTGCCCGCCACGCCGTGTTGGAATCCTCGTTCCTGTACGGTGGTTACCCCTGCAAAGAGCTGCGGCACAAATTCCTGATGGCGCAGGAGAGCGACGTGCAGCCCCTTTCCGCGCCCGGTTTCCCCGCGGCGCTGACGCCCATCCCCCTGCCAGGCCACGCCTTTGACATGACGGGTTACCGCACGCCGGATGGTGTGGTCTATCTGGGCGACTGCCTGAGCAGCGAGGCCACGCTGGACAAATACGGCATCCCCTTTATCTACGACGTGGGGGCTTACCTGGACACGCTGGACGCCGTGGCGGCCATGGAGGGCGCGCTGTTCGTGCCCGCCCACGCCCCGGCCGCCGCGAGCATCGCCGGCCTGGCGCGCTATAACCGGGAGAAAGTGCAGGACGTGGCCGACCGCATTCTGGCGCTGTGCCGCACGCCCCTGTGTTTTGAGGATATTTTGCAGGCGCTGTTCGTCCAATACGGCCTGACCATGGATTTTGAACAGTACGCTTTGGTGGGCAGTACCGTGCGTTCTTATCTCGCCTGGCTGAAGGGCACCGGCCGCCTGGAAGCCCGCTTTGCGGCAGGCCGCCTGCTGTGGGCCGCCCTGCCGGGGTGAAAATGCCAAAACGGCCTTGAAGCTGTTGTTCGGCCGTGGGGGGGGGGGGGGGGGGCGCAGGGCGGGGCGGGGCGGCCGGCAACACACCCCCCCCGCGAAAAACACGGAGGCGGGTGTAGACAGGAGCACCGCCGGC
>CAJMEU010000177.1 GCA_905212515.1 uncultured Oscillospiraceae bacterium
CCTGACACGTTGGGGCGCTTTCGGCCAAGGCTGCTTTTACAGCTTTTCCCGGGCGCCTTTCCTCTTCCCTGTGATTATATTATATACCATTGCGCAAGTACAATCAATTGACATAATGCACGAATATTTACCATTGTTCAAGTACAACTTGTACACTTGTGCAAGTATAAAGGTCGGTGTATAATGGAGCTAGAGGTGATAGCATGGGAACGGCAAGGACAAAAGCAAATAACAAGTGGAACGCCAAAGCATACGACCGCATAAATTTAACTATGCCCAAAGGTCGCAAAGCGGAAATACAGGCCCACGCAGAGACCAAGGGCGAGAGTGTGAACGGTTTTATAAACCGTGCCATAGACGAAGCAATGAAACGAGACAAAGACGAGTAAAGCACAAAGCGGGCAGTAATGCGCTGCCCGCTCTTTTTATGCGAATTTGTCTGCAAAACCCCGCTTTGGCATACGCCGAGGCGGGGCAAAAGTTTTCCCTTTGGTTTTCCCTTTAGAAATTTCCAGCGCATTCCATGAAATTCTACATGGTATAAAAAACCTTGATTTTGCGCGCTTTTCATCCATGGCAATCTACGCTATTCCAGGGGAGAAAAACGCTTCTTATAAGCATCCGTTGCGCCGGCCTATTGGGCGGCCAAAAGCCCTCTTATCACGCGCACGCCGTCGGCAATGGCGGCGGCAAGGGGCATGTCGGGCAGGCCGGCGATGTGGGTGCCGCACTTGGTGGCTGCGATCAGCACCCGCTGGGCGCGGCTCTCGGCCACGGCCATGGCCACGGCGGGGCTGCACTCGCCCAGCATGCTGTTGGCCATCACCAGGCCCAGGGGCCCGGCCAGGATATCGGCCCGGCCGGCGTTCACCACGGCCGCGTTTTCACCCGTGGCGCCGGCGCGGGCGCCGGCCCGCAGCATGGCCGTGGTGGCCACGCTGTTCAGCCCCACGGCGATGATCTCCTCCCGCACGCCGGCGGCGCGCAGCCCTTCGATCAGCGCGCGGCCAAAGCCGCCGCCCTGCCCGTCGATCACGACGATCTGCTTCATATCCATTCTCCCTTCAGGTTCACATCAGCGGTGCGAAAAAGCGCAGGAACACCTGGGCCAGCCATTTGTACAGCGGCACGTTGCGGGTGTCGTCCAGCGTTACCTCCCGGCACAGGGCCAGGGTCTCGTGGATATCCTGCTTCACGTCCTGCACCATATGGCCGCCGTAGAACAGGCAGCAATTTTCAAAATGCAGGTACAGGCTGCGGTAGTCCATATTGGCGCTGCCCACCACGGCCGCCTCGTCGTCGCACACGTACATCTTGGCGTGGATGAAACCGGGCGTGTACTCATAAATGCGCACACCGGCCCGCAGCAGCTCGCCGTAAAAGCTCTGGGTCACATAATACACATACCACTTGTCCGGGATGCCGGGGGTGATGATGCGCACATCCACGCCGCTTTTGGCGGCCAGGCACAGGGTCGTCACCATCTCGTTGTCCAGGATAAGGTAGGGCGAAACGATATACACATAGTGCTTGGCGCTTTGGATCAGGCTGAAATACACGTTTTCCGACACGCTCTCATCGTCCAGGGGCGAATCGCAGTAAGGCTGCACGAAGCCGTCCGCGCCCTCGCAGCGCGCCGCGGGCCGGTACTGCTGATACTTTGTCTCACAGCCGGCCACAAAGTCCCTCATTTTCAAAAACATCTCCGTCAGCGGGTAAACGGCCGGGCCCTTCTGCATCAGGCCTGTGTCCTTCCAAACGCCGAAGCGCTGTTTGCGGTTGATGTATTCGTCGGCAAAGTTGTACCCGCCGGTAAACCCCACCTCGCCGTCGATGACGGCCACCTTGCGGTGGTCGCGGTGGTTGAGCATTTTGTAGTCCGCCAGATGCCAGGAGAAGGCCAGGGGGCTGAACACGCGGCACTTGATGCCAAAGCCCCGCAGGGTCTCGTCATAGTCCGAGGGCAGGGTGAACATGCTGCCGAACCCGTCGTAGATCACCCGCACGTCCACGCCTTCGCTGACTTTGCGTTTCAGCACCTCCAGGGTGCGGTCCCACATCTCGCCCTCTTCCACGATAAAATATTCCATGAAGATATACCGGCGCGCGCCCTCCAGTTCCCGCAGGAACACCTCGAAAAAGTCCTCGCCCATGGGGAAGTAGGCGGCGCGGGTGTCGTCGTACACCGGCGCGGCCGCGTGGGTGGCCAGATATTCCATGGTGCGGCCCTGATTGGGAAAGGCGGCCAGCATGGCCCGGCCCACATCCGGGTCCGGCGCCATGGACGCGGCGGCCCGGCGGTCGATGTCCAAAAAGTGGGCCGCCCGCTTGGGGATGATGGTGCGCTTGCCCCACATCAGGTAGAAGAACGGCCCGGACACGGGCAGAAGCACCACAATGAGGATCCACATGATCTTATACGCCGGGTTGGTGCCCGCGTGTTCCAGCACCGCCACCACCACCAGCACGCTGACGAGGGTCAGCAGCAGGTAGGCGTAGCTGCCCAGCCGGCTGAACTGATAGGTGAGGAACAGGAACAGCCCCACCTGCAAGGCGATGAGCACGCCGAACAAAAAGGTGCGCGACAAAATAAACTTCAGTAACTTTTTCATAAATTCCCCTCAAAACGTCCCTCTTGAGGAACAATCTTATTCTACCATAAACAAGGGCAAAAAAAAAGCGGCCCGCTGCTTTACGGGCCGTTTCAGATAAAAATGACGCGCACAGGCCCCTCATGCCGCGCTGGGGGCCGCAGGGTCCGGCACACTGTCCGCCTCGCCGGAGGCGGCGCCCTGTGCCGGGGCGGCGGAATAGGTGCCCACGTTCACGGTGAGGATGGAAATTTCCTCCAAGGGCTTGCCGTTCTCGTCCGTCTCCACGGCGTTGATGGCATCCACCACGTCCATGCCCGCATACACCTGGCCGAACACCGTGTCCAGCCCGTCCAGGTAGGGCGCGCCGCCCACCGCGCGGTAGGTGTCCACAGCGGCCTGGGGCAGGCCCGAATCCGTCAGGTTCTGGGCGCTGGCGCGATCGATGGAATCAGCGGGGCAGGTGACGATGTAAAACTGGCTGAGATTGTCCACCGAGCCGTCGGCCGCCTTGGCCATGGCCAGCGCGCCGGCATAATGGCGCAGCTTGGGGGTGTATTCGATGGGAAAGTCGTTGTTGTTCCAGATGGAGGCGCCGCCCTTGCCCGTGCCCGTGGCGTCGCCGGTCTGGATGACGAAATCCTGCTCCACCCGGTGGAAGGGCACGTTGTCGAAGTATTTTTGCAGCACCAGGCCGGTGAAATTTTCCACGGCCATGGGCGCGTATTCGGGGTACAATACCACAGAGATCTCCCCCAGCGAGGTGGAGATGACGGCGATGGGGTCGCCCTCCCGGGGCGTTTGAAACTGCAGCTCCGTCGAATCCACCTTGGACGGGCGCTTGGAAGAGGTAAACAGGCCGCCGGTGCCGCCGCCTGCGCAGCCGGATAAGATCAGGCACACCAGGGCGGCCGCGGTGAGCCGCTGTACCATTTTGCGCAAACACGTCACTTCCTTGTCTTTAAGATCAAGCCCGGCGCGCGGAAAAACGCGGGGCCCCGCGCGGGGCGATTATTTATTATTCAGTATAACACAAAAATAGGAACAGTGATGAAAGAACTGTAAATTTATTGTGCACAAGGCGAAAAATAACGTTCCCACCTTGACCCTGGCGCCGCTTTCCTGTACAATAAAAGACAAGAAAAACAGCATGCCGCGCACACGAAACTGCGCTGTAAGGAGAAACAGATGGCAATCGACGAATTGAACGGCCAGGAAGAACTGGACTATACGCCCGACCTCATCACCCTGGAAGACGAGGAGGGGACCGAGCACACCTGTGAGGTGCTGGACGCCGCCGATTATAACGGCGAACACTATATGGCCGTGGTGCCCTATACCAAGGAACCGGAGAAAATGCTGGAGGAGGACGCCCAGCTCATCATCATGCGCGTGGCGGAGGAAGACGGCGAGGAATTCCTGGACATCGTGGACGACGACGATGAGCTGGCGGCCGTCAGCGAAGTGTTCCGCAGCCGCCTGGAAGAGCTGTACGATATCGAATTGTAACCAAGGCCCGGGGCGCCCAAAAGCCCCGTTTCCATGAAAAAGCCTACCCTGTTTGAATTGTTGTGCCCATATATAATCCTACTAACCAATGAAAGGGAGCCCGGAGTCCCAGGCAGGGACCGCAGACCTCCCGCCCGGTTTCGGCCGCAAGCGGAAGAAGGGAGCGCGAAATGCCGGCAGGGCACCCACCTGCTCTATAGAGTAGGTTTTGGTGTGGCACAGACGGCAGGGTAGGTTTTGTTCTTTTTCGGCGGCCCGGCCGCGGCAAAACAGAAAAGGGGGGCCGCTGTGGCCACGTACGTTTTTATCCACGGCCTGGGGCAGGACGCGTCAGCCTGGGACAAGACTCTTTCCCTGCTGAAGGACGCGGCGCCCGCCGCCTGTCCGGATTTATTCGCCCTGCCCGAAGGCCGCGCCCTTACTTATGAAAACCTGTACGCCGCCTTTGCCGCTTATTGCGACGGGCTGCCGGGGCCGCTGCACCTGTGCGGGCTGTCCCTGGGGGCGGTGCTGGCGCTGCAATATGCCGCCGCCCGCCCGGAAAAGACGGCGTCGCTGGCGCTCATCGGCGCGCAGTACAAAATGCCCCGGATGCTGCTGCGCCTGCAAAATCTTGTGTTCCGCTGCCTGCCGGCCCGCGCTTTCGGGGCCATGGGCCTGGCCAAGCGCGACCTGATCGGGCTGATGAACTCCATGCTGACGCTGGACCTTTCGGGCGTTTTGCCCGCCGTCCGCTGCCGGGCCCTGGTGGCCTGCGGGGAAAAGGACAAGGTCAACCGCAAAGCGGCCGAAGAACTGGCCCGGCGCCTCCCCCAGGCGGAGCTTTGCTTTGTGGCGGGCGCGGGGCACGAGGCAAACGCGGACGCGCCCGGGCAGCTGGCGGCCCTTTTGCAGGCCTTTTACGCCGAAGAAGCTTAAAAGAAGCGGGCGCTGAAATGAAGCGACCCCCAAAAGTTAGACAAAAATTAAGTTAAGCAGCCTCAAGGGTTTGTTGTCT
>CAJMEU010000178.1 GCA_905212515.1 uncultured Oscillospiraceae bacterium
GTTTACACAGGCCCCCACAACCACCCAAAATCATGAGTTTTTTGGTTTTTTTTTTTCCATTGGCGGGGCGGCCCCGAGGGGCCCCCACGCACGTTTTTTACAAGGGAAGTGTCCTGTTTGAAAGGTGATCTGACGCAGGGGAAGGTGCTGGGGCCTCTGGTGGCCTTTACCATCCCCCTGATCCTGGGCAATTTGTTCCAGCTGACCTACAACGCGGCCGACAGCATCATGGTGGGCCGTTTCGTGGGCAAAGAGGCCCTGGCCGCCGTGGGCGCGGCGGCGCCGGTGATGAACATCGTCACCTTTTTGGTGGTGGGCGCCTGTGTGGGCGCCGGGGTGCTGATGAGCGAATTTTTCGGCGCCGGTGACCTGGCCGTGCTGCGCCGGGAGGTGGGCACCACCCTGACGGCGGGCCTGGCCTTCACCGCGGCCATGAGCCTGGTGTGCGCGGTGTGCGCCCCCTGGATGCTGCGGCTGACCCGGGTGCCAGCGGAGCTGATGGCCCCGTGCACCGTTTATCTGCGGGTGATCTGCGCGGCGCTCAGCTTTACCTTTTTGTACAACCTGTACGCGGCGGCGCTGCGGGCGGTGGGGGATTCCAAAACGCCGCTGCTGTTTTTGGTGATCTCCTGCTTTTTGAATGTGGGCGCCAATTATTTGATGATCGCGGTGCTGCGGCTGGGCGTGCTGGGGGCAGCGCTGGCCACGGCCACGGCAGAGGGGGTCAGTGCGCTGCTGTGCGTCGGCTATGTGTATCTGCGCAAGCCCCTGCTGCGGCTGTCCGCGGCCGACCTGCGCCCGCAGGGCGGCCTTTTGCGCCGTACGCTACACTACAGCTGGGCCACGGCCATGCAGCAGGCGGCGCTGTACATCGGCAAGCTGTTGGTGCAATCCTGCGTGAACGGCCTGGGGGTGGACGTGATCGCCGCGTTCAATGCCGTGAACCGCGTGGATGATTTTGCCTACACGCCCATGCAGAACATTGCCCACGCCATGACCACCTTCATCGCCCAAAACCGGGGTGCAGGCCAATACGGGCGCATCCGCCGGGGCTTTGGGGCGGCCTGCGTGCTGGAACTGGGCTACTGGGCGCTGTTGGCCCTGTGCGTGCCGCTGTCGGCCCGGCAGATCATGGGTCTGTTCGTGCGGGAGGCGCCCGTGATCGAGGCCGGCGCGTCCTATCTTGTGCTGATGGGCTTTTTCTACCTGCTGCCGGCGTTCACCAACTGGATCCAGGGCTACTTCCGGGGCATGGGCAGCATGCGCATCACTGTGGCGGCCACCACCATCCAGATCGTGCTGCGGGGGGCGCTGACCTTTGCCCTGGCCGGGCGCATGGGCCTGCGGGGCATCGCCCTGGCCCAGCTGGGCGGCTGGGCGCTGATGATGGTCTATGAGGTGCCGTACCTGCTGCACGCGCTGCGCGAGGTGCGGGCCATGGAATAGGCGCCGCGCGGCCGGAAAAATCGGCCTCGCCGTGCAACCGGGCGGGGCTTTTTACCGTCAGGGGAGACAGAAGGGAGGCGAAGCGCCATGGAAGATGGAATGATCGTAGAATTGTATTGGCAGCGCAGTGAGGACGCCATCGCCCAGACCCAAACGAAGTACGGGGCCTACTGTGGAGCCATTGCCCGGGGCATCCTGCACAGCTGGGAGGAGGCAGAAGAGTGCGTGAGCGACACCTGGATGAATGCCTGGAACGCCATGCCCACGGCCCGGCCCTCGCGCCTGGCGGCTTTTTTGGGACGCATCACCCGCAACCTGGCCTTGGACAGGTGGGACCGCCTGCATGCCCAAAAACGGGGCGGCGGCCAGGGGGAGGTGCGGCTGGATGAACTGGCCGAATGAGTGCCGGCCCTCGGCGGCGTGCCCCAGCAGGTCGACGAGCGGGAGACCGCGCGCCTGATCTCGGACTTCCTGCGCACCTGCAAGCCCGAGGAACGGGGCGTGTTCCTGCGCCGCTATTGGTACGCAGATCCGGTGTCCGACGTGGCCCGGCGCTTTGCCGTCAGCGAGGCGAAGGTGAAAAGCATGTTGTTCCGCCTGCGCAAACGCCTGAAGGCCTACTTAGAAGAACAGGGGGTGTGCGTATGACCCCGCGGGACCTGTTCCGCGCCATCGGCCAGGTGGACGACGACTTGGTGGAGGAAGCCGGTGAGATGAGAAACAGCCGCCCGCCCATGGGGGTATGGCGGCGGGCTTTGCCGCTGGCGGCCTGCGCGGCCGTGATTTTTGTGGTGGTTGCGCCGCTGGCGGGCTTTCTCACCCATGGCGCATCCAGCGCGGCGCCCAACACAGCGCCGGCCCAGCAGGAAGCGACCGCTGCGCCGGGCGCGGCGGCCGGCGGGACGCAAAAAGAGGATACGCTGGCCGGCGCAGCACAGGATGGCGGCCTGCCGCTGCTGGCGGTGGGCGAATTTTTCCCCGGCGGCATGGGCATGGAGGCCCTGATGGAAAAAAGCCCGGAGGAATTGGAGAACGGCAACCCCTGGACGGAAGAAATGGCCTTCGAGACGCTGCCCGTATACGCCATCGAGGGCGACAGCTACCACGACGGCGCCCTGCGCTTCGGCCCGCTGGGCGTGGAAGAGATGGGCCTGCGCGCCGCCGAGCTGGCGGAAAAACTGGGCCTGACGATGACGGGGCGGGAGGTAACACCCGCGCAGGACGATGCCACGGCCAAAAGGGTGCGCGAAAAGATCGCGGGTGTTTACGACGGTCCGTTGACACAGGAAGAAAAAGAGCAGATCGAACAGCAGATCGAGATGAATTTGCACCCCAATTACGTGACCGTGCTGTGCGAAAACGGCGTTCAAGTGGAATGTGATACAAACGGCACGCTGACCGTCGAGTATCCCACCGACGGCGTGGCAGACGTGGAGACCGTGTACAGCAGCGCCACCAGGGCGCAGGCCCGGGCCATGGCGAAATCTCTGGCGCCTCAATGGGCGCCGCTGCTGGGCGTTCAGCAGCCCAGGGCCGTCACCTTCGGGGATTACAGTTACGAGGGAGAGCTTCACGCCACCGCTTCGCTGGTTGATGACGCGGGCACGGACCTGGAGCGCATCCTCAATTGGAACTTCCGCAAGGTGGACTTCCATCCCTGGGAGGACGGCCGTTTGTGGCTGGTGCGGCAGTGGAACACGCCCCTTGGGGACAAAGTGGGGGACTACCCCGTCATCACCGCGGATGAGGCACAGGAAAAACTGCTGGCCGGCGGTTATTGGTCTTCTGTTTACTTGGAGGAAGAATCGGAAACATGGCCCGCCGAAGAGGCCATTGTCAGGCGCGAACTGGTGTACCGCCAATGCCAGGACTATATCCTGCCCTTCTACCGCTTTTATGTGCGGCTGCCGGAAAGCGCCCACTACGGCACAAAGGACAGCCAAACCTACGGCGCTTATTACGTGGCGGCGGTGGAGGGGGAGTAAATCACCGACGAACCGCGGTTTAACGGCTGAGAGGCTTCAAAAGAAAAGAGAGGGCAGACGCCCTCTCTTTTTTCTATGATTCCGCCAGCCCGTCGATCAGGGCCTGAAGCTCCAGGAAGAAGCGGGATAAATGATATCCGTCAGCCACCGCGTGATGGATGTTCAGGGACAGGGGCAGCACGGCCCGCCGGTCCACGGATTCGTATTTGCCCCAAGTGACAACCGGCGCCAGGTAAGTGCCGCTGTCGAAGATATGCAGGTCAAAACTTTTGTACCGCACCCACGGCAGGCACGAAACGTCAAAGGTATTCGGCGGGATATCCCGCTGATCGAATGCCCTCAATACCTGAAAGCGTTCCCGGTCCGCCAGGAAGCGGGCGAGGAAAACAGACAGATCCGCCGCGTATTCCGTTGTAAGCTTGACGAACTCCTCGCTGTCCGGGTGAAAATCCGCATAATAGGGTGAGATGAAATCCCATTGGATCAGAGCCCCTTCTGCGTCGAGAGAATACTTGAATTCGGCGTGCGCGTTGAGCACACGCCCCACAGCCCACATCATGGCCGGGTAGAATTTCAGCTTCTCGGCCCGCACAAAGGCCAGCAGCGGCGTGACGTCCACATCGACGGTCATGCTCATGACACAGCGCAAATCATCCATAAAATGGCGAAAGACGCGCCCGCGCGCCCAATTGTCCAGGTCAATTTTTGTATAATTCATGTCAGCCTCCTAAAATAAGTTTTTATTTTAGAAGGCAAAGCCCAGCCCCATTTTCATGACGGCCCTCCTCTCTGTGGTTTCAGCCTCATTCTACCGCGCCTTCCGGTGATTTGTCAATGAGGGCGGAACAGGCGCAAGTTGACAAAGAGCGGCGTTTCCTGTATAGTTTAAATGCACATAGGCGAGTATAGTTCAAGGGGGTCTGGGCTTGCATATCACACAGGAATCCGATTACGCGGTGCGCATCGTCTACTGCCTGGCCAAGTGCGGCCGGCGGCGCGACGCCCGCAGCATCAGCGAGGAGATGTGCGTGACGCTGCGCTTCGCGCTGAAGATTTTGGGCAAGCTGGCTTCGGCCGGCGTGGTACTCAGTTTCAAGGGCAACCGCGGTGGGTACGAACTGGCCCGGCCGGCGGGCGAGATCAGCCTGCAGGACGTGATCGAGGCCATTGAAGGCCCGTACCGCCTCACCCGATGCCTGGCGGGGGAGGACTGCAACCGTGGGGCCTCGGGCAGCTGTGTGTTCCAAAAGGCTTTTGGACGCATCACCGACGAGGTGAACCGACAGCTGAAAACGACCACTTTTGCCATGTTATTACAGGAGGAAAAGGACTCGTGAGAATGAAAACCACACACGGCGCCTAGTGTGCCAAGTGTGGTTTTTTCTCACTTTTTTTTGCAAAAAAGCCTTGACGGTTTGCTTTTTTGCCCTTATAATACTATACTGTATCATAATGGCTCTGTGTGCCCCTAGTGATGAAAAATGCGGGATTTTATTGTGCAAAATGCCGAATTTTCTGTGGGGACAGGGCTGTTTCTTGGCAACCTGGCAGCCGTCAGGCAAGAAGTAAAGAAGGAGTGGTCGCTGATTATGGTGAAAGTCAAGCCCGTACAACTTGGCAAAACCGAGCGCATGAGCTTTTCG
>CAJMEU010000179.1 GCA_905212515.1 uncultured Oscillospiraceae bacterium
GGTCTCGTGATCTTGCAGGCTTTGACCGAATATTACGAGGCCCTGGTCGCCCAGGGCAAGCTGTCCCCGCCCGGCTGGGACGACGCCTTTCAGGTGAGCTATGGGCTGGAGCTGGCCGATGACGGCACGCTGCTGGACCTCATTTCCTATTTGTCCGAACAGCCCCGCGGCAAAAAGACCGTGCTGGCGCCGCAAAAGATGCGCGTGCCCGCGCACCCCACCCGCACAGCCGGTGTCTCAGCCAACTTTTTGTGCGACAATTCCAGCTATATGCTGGGGGCGGACGCCAAGGGCAAGCCGCAGCGCACCAAAGAGTGCTTTGCCGCCTGCGCCGCCCTGCACCGGCAGTTGCTGGCGGACGTGGACACCCCGGCCGCCCGCGCGGTGCTGGCCTTTTTCGACACCTGGCAGCCGGACGACGCCCCGCAGCACCCGCTGCTGGCCCCCTATTGGGACAGCATCACCGGCAACGCCAACCTGACCTTCTGCTACGGTATGAAACCGGTGGCTGAGGACAAAGCCATTGCGGACGCCTGGCAGCGCCATTACGACCGCGGCGACACCGAGGGCGACCTGATCCAGTGCCTGGTCACCGGCCGGCAGGAGCCGCTGGCGCGGCTTCACCCTCTGATCAAAGGGGTGCGGGACGCCCAGTCCTCGGGCGCGGCGTTGGTGTCCTTCAACGGCACGGCTTTCAGCTCTTACGGGCATGAGCAAGGAGAAAATGCCCCTGTGGGCACCTTTGCGTCCTTTGCTTATACCACAGCGTTGAACGCCTTGCTGGCCGACAAGGAGCACTGCCAATTCATCGGAGACACCACGGTGGTGTGCTGGGCTCAGCACGGGGAGCCCGTTTATCAGGACGCGGGCCTGGCCGCCCTGTTCGGCCCGCCGGAAGGCGTCACCGACCAGGAGCTGCGCGCTTTGCTGGGCAAACTGGCCCGCGGCGAACCTGCCCAATGGCGTTCCTTCCAGTTACAGCCGGAGGAACACTTTTACATCCTGGGCCTGGCGCCCAACGCGTCGCGGCTTTCCGTCCGCTTTTTCCTGCGGGACACCTTCGGCGATTTTATGAAACACGTGGAGCAGCATAATGGGGATATGGAGATCGCACGCCCCAGCTTTGACAAATTCGAAACGCTGCCCCTGTGGAAACTTTTGGCGGAGACCGTGAACCAGAATGCCCGCAGCAAGGCGGCCGCGCCGCAGATGGCCGGCGACATGCTGCGTACCATTCTGACGGGCGGGCCTTATCCGGCCACACTGCTGAACGGGGTGCATCTGCGCATCCGGGCCGAGCATGACGTCACACGCGGGCGGGCCGCTATCATCAAAGGCTATTACCTGCGCCGCCCCAATTTGCTGCCCAAGGAGGTTTTAACTGTGAAATTGAACGAAGACGCCTGTTACATGCCCTATGTGCTGGGGCGGCTGTTCGCGGTGCTGGAATTTTTGCAGACCGACGCCAACCCCGGCATCAACGCCACCATCAAGGATAAATATTTTAACGCCGCATCCGCCACCCCCGCCGCCATTATGCCGCTGCTGATCAATCTGGGGCAAAAGCATCTGCGCAAACTGTCCGCGCCCAAAAAGATCCATTACAGCAAGCAGATCACCGCTTTGCTGGGGAAGGTAGACGAGGCGTACCCCGCCCGCTTCACCCTGCCCGAGCAAGGCGCCTTCCAGCTGGGTTATTATCATCAGGTACAAAAACAGTACACCAAAAAGGAGGAACAAGAAAATGTCTGACCCTATCAAAAACCGCTATGAATTCGTCATCCTGTTCGATGTGGAGAACGGCAACCCCAACGGCGACCCCGATGCCGGCAACATGCCCCGGGTGGACCCGGAGAGCGGTTATGGCCTGGTGACCGACGTGTGCCTGAAGCGCAAGATCCGCAATTATGTGGAGACCCTCAAGGAGGACGCCGACGGCTGGCGCATCTACGTGAAGGACGGCGTGCCTTTGAACCGCAGCGACAAAGAGGCCCTGACTTATTTGGGCATCACCGAGGAGAGCCTGAAAAAGCTGGACAAGGCGGACAAGATGCACAAGGATCTGGCTGTGCGCGACTATATGTGCCAAAACTTTTACGACATCCGCACCTTCGGCGCCGTGATGACCACTTTTGTGAAAAACAACCTGAACTGCGGGCAGGTGCGCGGGCCGGTGCAGCTGGGCTTTGCCCGCTCGGTGGACCCCATCGTGCCCCAGGAAGTGACCATCACCCGCGTGGCCATCACCACCGAGGCCGACGCCGAGCGTAAGGGCACGGAGATGGGCCGCAAGTACATCGTGCCTTACGCGCTGTACCGCGCCGAGGGCTATGTGTCCGCCAACCTGGCCCGCAAGACCACCGGCTTTTCCGAGGAGGATCTGGCTTTGCTGTGGCAGGCCATCCTGAATATGTTCGAAAACGACCACAGCGCCGCCCGGGGCAAGATGGCGGTGCGGGAGCTGATCGTGTTCCGGCACGACAGCGAGCTGGGCTGCGCGCCGGCCTATAAGCTGTTCGAGGCCGTCACTGTGGCCCGCAGGCCCGAGGTGGCCGTGCCCCGCGCCTACAGCGACTACACGGTCACCGTGGCCGACGCGCTGCCGGCCGGCGTGACCTGCACCCGCCTGGGGTGACCGGCGCTTTGGCCTGGCCGGAGGAGGAGTGGCTGCAGCTGTCCGGGCTGCAGCACTTCTCCTTCTGCCGGCGCCAGTGGGCGCTGATCCATCTGGAACAGCTGTGGACGGAGAACCTGCGCACGGCCCAGGGGCGTCTGCTGCACGAAAAAGCCCACGACGCCGGGGCCTCGGAAAAGCGCGGCGACCTGCTGATCCTGCGCGACCTGCGGGTATTCTCCCCCTCCCTGGGCGTATCGGGCGCCTGCGACGTGGTGGAATTCCGCGCCGCTGAAAACGGGGCGCCCCTGGCGGGGCGGGGCGGCCTGTGGCAGCCTTACCCCGTGGAGTATAAACGCGGCGCGCCGAAACAGACCGACGCGGACCGTCTGCAACTGTGCGGGCAGGCCCTGTGCCTGGAGGAAATGCTGTGCTGCGCCATTCCCGCCGGCGCGCTGTTTTATGGCGAGACGCGGCGGCGGGAAGAGGTTTCGTTCACGGAAGAACTGCGCGCCGCCGTGCGTGCCATGCTGGGCGAAATGCACGACCTTGCCCGCCGGGGCTACACGCCCAAGGTCAAGCCGGGCAGGCACTGCAATGCCTGTTCTTTGAAAGACGGCTGCCTGCCCGCGCTGCTGCGCAAGACCTCGGCCCGCGGGTACATCCGCGGGCGCGTGGAGGAGGTGGAGACGCCGTGAGAGTGCTGCTGAACACCCTGTTCGTCCTGTCCGAGGACGTTTACCTGGCATTGGAAGGAGAAAACATCGTGGTGTTGCGCGGCGAGGACACCGCCGCGCGCTATCCGCTGCACACCCTGGAGCAGGTGCTGTGCTTCAGCTACAAGAGCGCCTCGCCCGCGCTGATGGGCGCCTGCGCCAAGCGGGGCATCGCGCTGTCCTTCTATTCGCCCCGCGGGCAGTTTTACTGCCAGACCGCCGGCAGCGAACAGGGGAACGTCCTGCTGCGGCGCACCCAATATCGCCTGGCGGACAGCCCCTTGGGCCGGCGGGACCTCTCGGAATGGTTCTTGACCGGCAAGCTCTACAATGCCCGCTGGGTGCTGGAGCGGGCCACCCGCGACCACGCCCTGCGCCTGGACGGCGCGCGGGTCAAGGCCGCCAGCACGGCTTTGGCCGCCGCGCTGCGCACCTTGCCCGGCCAGCCTGACACCGACGCCCTGCGCGGCGTCGAGGGCGCCGCGGCACAGCGCTATTTCGACGTTTTTGACGAGCTTATTCTGCAGAACAAAGACGCCTTTTCCTTCACGGGGCGCAGCCGGCGGCCGCCGCTGGACCGCATCAATGCGCTGCTGTCTTTTATTTACACTCTCTTGGCGGGCGACTGTGCCGCCGCGCTGCGCGGTGTGGGGCTGGACCCTTATGTGGGATATCTGCACACCGACCGGCCCGGCCGCGCATCCCTGGCGTTGGACCTGATGGAAGAGCTGCGTCCCGTCCTGGCCGACCGGTTCGCCCTGACGCTGGTCAACAACCGCAAGATCGGCCCCGGCCACTTTCAGATGCAGGAAAACGGCGCCGTTCTGTTGAATGACGCCGGGCGGAAAACCGTTTTGAGTTCCTGGCAGGAACGCAAGCGCGAATTGCTGACCCATCCGTTCCTGGGTGAAAAAATGCCCTGGGGCCTGGTGCCTTATGTTCAGGCGCTGCTGCTGGCCCGCTATCTGCGGGGGGACCTGGACGCCTATCCGCCGCTTTTGTGGAAGTGAGGTGGTTGGATGCTGGTGCTCATCACTTATGACGTCAATACCGAAACCGCCGCCGGACGCAAACGACTGCGCAAAGTTGCCAAAGCCTGTGTGGACCACGGCCAGCGGGTGCAGAACAGTGTTTTTGAATGCCGGCTGGACGCCGCCCAGTATGCCCTGCTCAAGCACCGCCTGGTGGAATTGATCGACACCGGGACCGACAGCCTGAGCTTTTACAATTTGGGCGACCGGAATCACACGCGCATCGAGCATTTTGTGGCCAACCCCGGCAATGACGCTGAAGGTGTTTTGATGGTGTGACATTTCACCGTTTCCCGAAAAAACGGCCGGTGCGAAGAGAGAGCAAACGGGCGTCTGCCGGGAGGTTCGCACCCATCATCGTCGATCTGTTTGGGGGAAATGTTAGATTCCCTCCATAATTCTTTGTAAATTCATATCAAAACCGCATGTATTTTCAGCTTTTTGCCGCCGCATTCAGGCGGCTTTCGGCAGATTGCCATAAGGGAAGGCTGGAAATTTGGTTGGTTTTGCGGTCGCTCCCCTCGCGGGGAGCGAGGGTAGAAATTTACAAATAGCCATTTGATGATAGTAACAAGGCCGTGGCGCCCCCCCCCGGGGGGGCCGGGTGACATTTTTCGAATAAAATTTAAATTGGATTTAGTGGTGGTGGGGGCCCCCCCCCCCGACGGTCTGCCCGTCCCCGTCGAGCTTTATC
>CAJMEU010000180.1 GCA_905212515.1 uncultured Oscillospiraceae bacterium
GGTTGCGCCTCGAAACAGGCCTGCGGGCCTAGTGCGAGGCGCGTGGGTCCGCTGCGTGCGGAACAGCGGCACTTTTCTGGGTACTCTTTTGGTGCCAAAAGAGTACCGCTGCGCAGTCTCTTCGTTTTCGCGCCGCAAGGCGCGTTGTTATCTTTCGAAGATGGAACTTGTAAGGACAAGCGGCAATCAAACGCTGTGTCCCATTCTTTGCGCAGCGTAGCGTAGCAAAAGACACGCTGATCGTCCCAGGCCCCCCCGCAAAAGCGCGGCGCTTATGCCAGGGGCTTGACCTCGGGATATTTCTCGAAGAAGCAGGCGGCGCTGTAGCCGCTTTGCTGCAAACGGTCCAGTTGCTTGCCCACCTTTTTGGCCGCCTCCAGCACGGTGACCGTGTACTGCCCGCGCAGACGGCCGGCGGTTTCCAGCACCGCCGCAAAATCCGCGCCGGCCGGGTACAGCAGCGCGCAGCGGGGCTTTTCGGCCGGGATCTGGTAGCCCTGGTCCAGCAGGATGGCGCAGATGCGCTCGAACCCGATGGAGAAGCCCACGGCGGGCACGGGCTTGCCCAGGAACTTGCCGATCATATTGTCGTAACGGCCGCCGCCGCCCACGGCGCCGCCGAAGGCCGGGCACGCCACCTCGAACACCATACCAGTGTAATAGCCCTGGCCGCGCACCAGGCTGGGCGTGTACACAATGTCGTACTGGCCGCCGGACACCTTTTTCACTGTGTCCATCACGTACTGCACGGCCTGGCCGGGAGCCTTGTCCGCGCACAGGGCGGCCACGTCCTCCAGGCTGAACGCCCCTTGGGCCAAAAAGCCTTCCAGCGCGGCCACCGCCGCGGCGGGGCAGCCCTTTTCCGTCAGCTCGGCCGAGACGCCCTGGGGGCCCACCTTGTCCAGCTTGTCGAAGGTGATGCACACGCTGTCCAGCGTGTCCGGCGAAAAGCCGAAATGGGCCAGCATGCCGCGCAGCAGGCGCCGGTCGTTGATGCAGATGTGGAAATCGTCAAAGCCGATGGCCAGCAGCGCCCGGGCCGTCACGTCGATCAGCTCCACCTCGGCGTTGGGGCTCTCGTCGCCCAGGATGTCGATGTCGCACTGCACGAACTCGCGCAGGCGGCCCTTCTGCGGGCGCTCGGCCCGGTAGACACGGTCGGTCTGGATGACCTTGAAGGGCGCGGGCAGCTGCTCTTTGTTGGCGGCGTAATAGCGCGAGAGGGGCAGCGTCAGGTCGTAGCGCAGGCCCATGTCGGCCAGGGCGCCGCCGGCGGCCAGGGCCTTGTCCAGCTTGTCGCCGCGCGTGAGCACCTTGAAGATCAGGTTTAAATTTTCGCCGCCCTCGGATTTATCCAGGTTTTCCAGGTCCTCCACGATGGGGGTGGAGATGCGCTCAAACCCGGCGGCGCGGTAGGTTTCCAAAATTTTGCCCTGCACGTAGTCGCGCACGCGCATCTCGCGGGGCAGGTAGTCGTTCATGCCTTTCGGCGGGGTCGTTTTCATGGACGGGTCTTCTCCTTCGGTTCTTTTTTCGTCTTGCCCTTATCTAGCTGCAGCCAGTCCCTGGCTTGGCGGAGGGCGTCGTCGTAGCGGGTGTGGTGCATCTTGGGGAACGCGCGCACCAGGCGGCGCGCCACGAGGTGGCGCTGGTCGGCCACTTCGGCGCGCAACAGGTCCATGCGGGCCGAGGCGTCCAGCTTCAGGCCGTCCACGTTCTCGTCCACGGCCAGGGCCGTGGTGCCCAGGCGCTGGCTGACCGCGTCGCTGCTTTCGCGCAGCAGACGGGCCACATCGTCGATGGCGCCCAGGTCCCGGTTCATTTTGGTGATGGCCTTCACGGTGACGGCGAGGTCGCACAAAAAGGCGAGCAGCACCAGCGCGGCCAGCACATAACCCAGCACGCCGCCCAGGGGCGTGACGATGAGGCTGATGAAGCCCGTGACCAGCGGCTGGACGACGCGCATCACCACCACCACGCACAGGCCCCAGGCCAGGCTGAATTTCAGGCAGATGTAGCCGCCGATATTGAAGGGTTGATCGGAATAATCCCACCAGGAGGTGTGGAACAGCTTTTTCAGCGCCCAGCCGCCCACCAGCTCGATGGCGCTGGTGAGCACCATGCCGCCCAGGAACAGGGCCGGCAGGTTGCCGGAAAAGCCCGTGAGCGCCACGATGACCAGCACCATGCCGAAGCCGTAGATGGGGCACACGGGGCCGTTGAGAAAGCCGCGGTTGACGAACTGGCCGGTGTTGATGGTGCAAAAGCACACCTCCAGGCACCAGCCCAGCACGGCGTATACCGCGAAATACCAGAACAGCCAATAGAGGGACTGGGCCATCATGCCTCCCCGCCGTCGGGCGCGGCGTCTTCCGCAGGGGCGTCGCCGGCGGGGGCGGGGCGCTCCAGCCTGGCGCCGCAGGCGCAGCAGAAATTATCATCCCCGGCGCAGAGGTGGCCGCAGAAGGGGCAGGGCTCGCCCGCTTCCTCCTCTTCCGGCGCGGACGCGGACGCTTCCACTTCGGCCAGGCGGCGCTCGATGGCGTCCATCTGCTGGCCCAGCTGTTCGGCGTTCAAAAGCAGGGCGTCGATCACCTGCTGGGGGCTTTTCTCGCCCTCCTCGGTGGCCACGGTGTCCCGCACTTTGCCGGTGTGCAGCAGGAACATCATGCGGCCGATGTCGCTGAATACATCCTCCTGCTCGCCTGCCAGGCGGTTGTGCTCCAGGGCCATGCGCACGGCGTCGTATTTTTCGCTCACCACGTCCTTGGCGGCGCTGGCGGCGGCCATGGCTTTGTCGGCGGCGTCGCGGGCGGCGCCGGTCAGTTCCTGCAGGATCCGGGTCATGTTGCTGTCCATACAAACCATCCTTTCCCTATAAGGCAAAAACTTCAAAAAATATATTTCTATTTTAACACAAGATGTTATAATAAGCAAAGGGTATCTGAGAGGGAGTGGCGGGAAGAGATGGCGGCACAGCGATGGGTGTTCCACTGCGACTGCAACAGCTTCTACGCCTCGGTGGAGTTGCTGCACCGCCCCGAGCTGCGGGCCGTGCCCACCGCCGTGTGCGGCGATCCGGCCCACCGGCGGGGCATCATCCTGGCCAAAAACGAGGCGGCGAAAAAATACGGCGTCCAGACCGCCGAGACCGTGTACAGCGCGCTGAAAAAGTGCCCGGAGCTGCATCTGCTGGCGCCCCACCACGACGAATACCGCCGCTACAGCCGCACGGGGAACGCCATCTACGCCGCGTATACCGACCGGGTGGAGCCCTTCGGCATCGACGAGAGCTGGCTGGACATGACCGGCACCTGGCATTTGTTCGGCGACAGCCCGGCGGCGGTGGCGGACCGCATCCGCCGCCAGGTGAAGGAGGAGACAGGCCTCACCCTCAGCGTGGGGGTCAGCTTCAACAAGGTGTTCGCCAAGCTGGGCTCGGACTACAAAAAGCCCGACGCCACCACGGTGATCGGGCCGGAGGACTGGAAAAGGATCGTGTGGCCGCTGCCCGTGGGTAGCCTGCTGTATGTGGGCGGCAGCGCCCGGCAGACCCTGGCCGGCCTGGGCGTGCGCACCATCGGCCAGCTGGCCGCGCAGGACCCGGAGACGCTGCGCCACACCCTGGGCAAGCTGGGCGCCGAGCTGAGCAATTATGCCCGCGGCCTGGACGACGCGCCCGTGCGCGGCGCGGACGAGCGGCCCGAGGTGAAAAGCGTGGGCAACAGCATGACCTTCGCGCGGGACCTTGTCACCCTGGACGACGTGCGCGCCGGCGCCGGCGCCCTGGCCGACGAGGTGGCGGCCCGCCTGCGGGGCCACGGGCTGTACTGCACGGCCGTGCAGGTAATCATCAAGGACACGCAGCTGAAAAGCATCAGCAGGCAAAAACAGCTGCCCCGGGCCAGCCACCTGGCGGCGGACATCGGCAAGGCCGCGGTGGAGCTGGTGCGGGGCAACTGGGACGGGCGGCCCATCCGCATGCTGAGCGTGACGGCGCTGGGCCTTACGGACGGCAGCCTTGTGCAGCTGTCCCTCTTTGACCAGGGCGGCGGCCCGGCGGACGGTAGGCGGGAAAATCTGGAGAAAAGCCTGGATGCCATCCGCCATAAATTCGGCAAACACGCCATCGCTTCGGCGGGCGTTTTGAACAATGACATCGGGCTCGCACCCATCGGGCTCCGGGAAAATGGAAAGGAAGAAGAACCATGGTAACACATATTGTCATGTGGAAACTGAAAGACGGCGAGACGAAGGAGGGCGCGGGGCAGGAGATGAAAAAGCGCCTGGAGGGCCTGGTCGGCCAGGTGCCGGGCATGCTGGACGCGCGGGTGCACATCGGCTTCAGCGGGTATGACCTGGCGCTTGTGAGCCACCACGGGAGCCGTGCGGACCTGGAGGTGTACCAGTGCCATCCGGCCCACATGAAAGTGAAGGAGTATGTGCATGCGGTGATCGCCGAGCGGGCGTCCTGTGATTTTGAGGATTGAGGGACGGGGCGGTGCGGGCTGTTGATGCAGTGGCTTTGGCTAGGCTGTTGAAACGGTCAGGGGCTCTTTTGCTACGCTACGCTGCGCAAGGAATGGGACACAGCGTTCGGGTACCGCTTGTCCTCGCAAGTTCCATCTTCGAAAGATGAGAACGCGCCATATGGCGCGATTACGAAAAGCGTGCGCAGCGGTACTCTTTTGGCACCAAAAGAGTACCCAGAAAAGTGCCGCTGTTTCGCATGCAGCGGACCCACGCGCCTCGCAGGGCGCCCCGGCAGGCGCGGCCGTTTTTCCCTGGCATCTTCGTTGCTCCGTCCTAGCGAACGCAAAAAGCAAAGCGTTCGCCTTCACGGCCTCACGTGCGCTGCCAGTCGCCCGCCGCCCCCCATGGGCGGGCGAGGGTAAGTGCTGTGCCTTTGGCGAGGCTGTTTTAAGAAGGGCAGCGTCTCTTTTGCTTCGCAAGAAATTATGGACACAGCGGGAGGGTACCGCTTGTTCTCACCGGTTCCATCTTCGAAAGATGACAACGCGCCAGAT
>CAJMEU010000181.1 GCA_905212515.1 uncultured Oscillospiraceae bacterium
GGGCCCCCCCGGGGGGGCCCCCCCCCCCCCCCCCCCCCCCCCCCCCCCCCCGCCCGGGCCGCGGCGCGTAACCCCCCCCGGGGGCGGCCCGCCCCCCCCCCCCCCCCCCCCCCCCCCCCCGCTTCTTTTTTATCCCGGCCGGGCGGGCCCTCATTCCAACACGTAGTCCCTGGCTTTGCCCGTCAGGTAGGGGTCTTTGCCCCGCAGGACGCCCTGGGCGGCCGCGTACGCTTTCAGGGCGCGCAGGTCCCCCTGGGACGGGCCCGCGGGGAAGAAGTTCTCCACCTGAAAGCGGGCCGCCACCGCACCGTCCTCCACGGCCAGCACCAGAACCTTGCCCGCCGCGGCACCGTGCCGGGCCAGCAGGGCCCCGGGCGCGGTGGCGTCGTGGGCCGTATACAGCCCACAGTAATGGACTGCGGGCGTTTCATAAGCCGTGGCAAAATAAGCCGCGGCTTCGGCCGCGGGCGCGGCTCCGTCCTGGCCGCCGTCCGCGGGGTCGAGGAAATACAGGCCGTCTGGCGCGCCGCTGCCGATGCGGGCCGCAACTGCCCGCGTGACCTGCACCGGCCAGTGGGACACGTCCCGCGCCGGGCGCGTCAGCCAGAAAAAGCCCGCGCCGCACACCACCAGCAGGTCCAGGGCCAGCACGGCCGCGCCGATGCGGCGCAACGCCCTGGGCGGGCCGCTTTTGACGGCCAGGGCCGCGCACCGCCACACCAGCCAGACCGCCAGCAGCAAAGGCGTGAGCGCCAGGGCGGCCAGGTGCAGCGCCACGCCCGCCGGGCCGCCGTAGGGCGCGCTTTGATCGGCCAGTTCAAACAGGGCGCCCAAGGTCTGGAACACGCACCAGCCCAGGGCCGCCAACGCCAGCGCCATGGGCAGGCCCCACAGGCCCCAGCGGACGGGGTGGGCCTCGTCCAGCGCGGCGCCCGCCGCCCGGGCGCTGCCCATGTCCTGCAGGGTGTAGCGCTGGGCTTCCTCGGGCGTTTTGCCCAACTGCAAATAATAATCCCGCTTATCCTCCAGGTGGGCGGCCAGCTCGGCTTCGATCTCCGGCCGGGCCCTCCTGTTTTTCACTTGGGCCAGCGCCTCGTCCAGCCAGTCCCGGCAGGCCGGGGGCAGGGCGGGGCCCGGTTTTTGCCTGTTCATGGCGCCCCCTCAAAGCTGGGCCAGGGCGCGCCCCGGGCCCAGCACCTTGTCCACCGCGCCGGTGAAGGCGGCAAAGTCCTGCTTTTCCTTTTCCAGCTGTTTGCGGCCCTTGGGGGTGATGGCGTAATATTTGCGCACCCGGTTCGCCTCGGTCGTGTGGGTATAGGCCTTCACATAGCCGCCGGCCTCCAGCTTGTGCAGCACGGGATACAGTGTTCCTTCCTTGTACTGGAAGGCCTTTTCGCTGCGCGTTTCCAGGCGGCGGATGATCTCGTACCCATACAGATCCTCCTCGCACAGCAGGGCCAGCACCAGCATGGTGCCGCCCGCGCCGAGATAATTTTTGTCCAGCCCCATCATTGCACCTGCCAATCAATACCTAGATTTTCTATGGATAAAATTATACCTAGAAATACTAGGTATGTCAAGCAGAAAAAACAGGGCAGCCGCGCGGCTGCCCTGTTTTGCTTTAATTTTGCGGCCTGTCGAACAATTTGCGCCGCTGAGTGGAGCGGCGGAACAGCTCTTTCAGGCCCTCCTCGTCGCCGGCGGCCAGCCTTTCCTTCAGGTCCGTCAAGGCTGCCTCGAACTGCTCGATCTCCGCGGTCAGCAGATCCCGGTTGCTCATGAACAGCTGGCACCACAGCTCCTCGTTGATCTTGGCGATGCGGGTCAGGTCGCGGAAGGAATCGCCGGTGTAGTCCACCAGGCGCGGGTCGCTGTTGGCGTTCATCAGGCTGACGGCGATGGCATGGGTGAGCTGGCTGACGTAACCGATGACCTTGTCGTGCTCTTCGCACGTCAGCTGGCTGATATGGGCAAAGCCCAGGGCCTGGGCCAACTCCCGGGCAAAGGCCACGCCGGCGGGCGTATTTTTTTCCGTGGGCGTGATGATGAAATTGGCCGGGGCGAACATGGCGTCGTCGGCGTGCTCGACCCCGCTGACCTCCTTGCCGGCCATGGGGTGGCTGGGGATGAACTCCACGTCCGGCCGCAGGAAGCTTTGGGCCTCGTCCACGATGCAGCGCTTGACGCCGCACACGTCGGTGAGAAAGGCGCCGGGCTTCAGCAGGCACTGGTTGGCCCGCAGCCAGGGCACCAGATCCTGGGGATAGAGGCCCAGCACCACGGCGTCGGCCTGGGCCAGCAGCCGACCGCCGCAGCGCACGTCCGGCGCGCCGTCCGCGATGATGCCCCGCTGTTCGGCCCAGCGCACGGCCTCGGCGCGGATGTCGATGGCGGTGACACGGCAGCCCTGTTTCGTCAGGGCCATGGCATAGCTGCCGCCCAAAAGGCCCAGGCCCACGATGCAGAAATCACGCTGTTTCATGGATACTTCCCTCCGCGCATACGGTTTGCAGCACGTCCCAAAAATCGGGATAGCTTTTGGCCACGGCCCCTGCCCCAGCGATGGTGACGGACACCCCGGCGGCCAGCGAAGCCACGGCCATGGCCATGGCCACCCGGTGGTCGTTGTGGGCGTCCAGCGCGCCGCCGTGCAGGGGGCCGCCCCACACGCGCACGGTGTTTTCGTCGCTTTCGATGCGGCCGCCCAGCTTGCGGATCTCCTGTTCCATGGCCGCCACCCGGTCCGACTCTTTCAGGCGCAGGCGGCGGGCATTGTGCAGCACCGTGCGCCCCTGGCACAGGAGGCCCAGCACCATCAGGATGGGGCCCAGGTCGGGACAATCGGCCAAATCGGCTTCGACGGCCCGCAGGGGGGCCGCGTCGAAGCATAGGGCGCCGCCCTCCTGCCGGACGCGTGCGCCGCAACGACGCAGGATGTCCAGGATGACCCGGTCGCCCTGGCGGGAGCCTTCGTCCAGGCCGGTGAGGGCGATGCCTCCCCTGGCCGCGCCCAGCACGGCAAAGAAGGCCGCCTGGCTCCAATCGCCCTCCACGGAGAAATCATACGCATTGTATATTTGATTACCGTTTATACTGTAGGGATTTTCATGTTCCACCCGCACGCCGGCCCGGGCCATGGCGGCCAGGGTGAGGTCCACGTAGCTTTTGCTTTCAAAAGGAGGCGTGACCGCCAGGGTGCTGGGCGCGCCCAGCAGCGGCAGGGCCAGCAGCAGGCCGCTGACGAACTGGCTGGACACGCCGCCGTCCACCGTATAGGCGCCGGCGGGCAGCGGGCCCTGCAGGGTGAGGGCCCCCGCGCGCTGTTCGAACCGCAGGCCGCGGGCGCGGAACAAGTCCCGATACACGCCCTGGGGCCGCTCCATCAGGCGGCCGTGGCCGGTGAAGGTGACGGGCGCGCCGCACAGGGACGCCAGGGGGATGAGGAAGCGCAGGGTGGAGCCGCTTTCGCCGCAATCCACCGGTGCCTGGGGCGCGGCGGGCCGCCCGGCCACGCCGGTGACGCGCAGGCCGCCGGGGATGGGGGTGATGCGCGCGCCGAAGGCCGCCAGGGCGCGGGCCGTGGCGGTGATGTCCTGGGAGGGGGCAAGGCCGGTGATGCGGCTGTCGCCCCCGGCCAGGGCGGCACAGATGAGCGCCCGGTGGGCCATGCTTTTGGAGGGGGGCGCCGCGACGGCGCCGCCGGTAAAGGCGGGGGTGATGGCGATATTCATTCCGGTTCCCTTTCCGATGGGATGTGTTCCATGATGTCGTTGGGCGTGCAGTGCAGTTCGGTGCAGATGGCGTCTATAATTTTAAGCGCCACATAATCATTTTGCCTCATGCGCGTAAGTGTGCGGGTAGAGATGTCCACCTTACACGCCAATTCCTTTTGTGAGATGCCCCGTTTTTGCAGCAATTTCCATAAACGGTCATATTGAAACGGCATTTTTCTACCTCACTCTTGACATTGTATCACAAACAGCGTAAAATAATAGACATAAATGTCTATTATATTTATTTTTCGGGTGATATTATGAATAAAAACAATTCTTGCTTCACTAATGCAAAAAAGCTGAGGATAAAAACCAAAGGGGAGGATGGCTACCAAACGTTTTCCATACGAATCCACAAGGAGCTGGCGGAAAATCTGGATGAGCTGTCGGCCCGCACCCAGTACAGCCGCAACTACCTGATCGGGGTTTTGTTGGATTACGCGCTTGCGCATTGCAACATTGCCGATTAGGGCGGCCTTCGGGCCTGCCTGTGCATTTGGCGGGGGCCTGTGCGATTGGGCAGCGGCTCTTTTGCTTCGCAAGAAATGCATGGACACAGCGTTCAGGTACCGCTTGTTCTCACCGGTTCCATCTTCGAAAAATGACAACGCGCCTTGCGGCGCGAGTACGAAGAGCTGCGCAGCAGTACTCTTTTGGCACCAAAAGAGTACCCAGAAAAGTGCCGCTGTTCCGCAAGCAGCGGACCCACGCGCCTCGCGGGGCGCCCCGGCAGGCGCGGCCGTTTTTCCTTGGTGTCTTCGTCACTCCGTCCTAGCGAACGCAAAAAGCATTGCGTTCGCCTTCACGGCCTCACGGGCGCTGCCAGTCGCCCGCCGCCCCCCATGGGCGGGCGAGGGCAGGCGCTGTGCGCGGCGGCGGACGCCGCCGCCCCATCCTAACGGGCCGGCAAAGGCCGGCCCGCGGCAGAACGCGAATCATCCGCACGCACTGCCGGCGATGCAAGTGCCCGCCCCTTGCGGGCCGGCAAAAGCCGGCCCGTGGCAGAACCTGAATCTCTCGCACGCATCAAAGGCAATGAAAGAAACACCAGCACCCGCCCCGCAAGGGGGCTTGGGGGCAAAGCCCCCATTGGAAATCACTCGAAGCCGTACGGCCC
>CAJMEU010000182.1 GCA_905212515.1 uncultured Oscillospiraceae bacterium
GGGCTCGCCCAGAACCTCCTGGCTGCCCAGGCTGGGGCGCTCGCCCAATTTCTTGTCGGCCAGCTTGGCCGCCATGTCCTTGTCCACGATGGGCAGCTGGTTGGTGTCCACGGTGTCGAAATCCGTGGCAAAATCCATCTCCTGCAGAGTGGGCATCTGGTCGCGGAAGGCGTTCACCTGGAACAGCACCGAGGAGCCCAGCCCCACCAGAATGTAAGCGCCCCACACGCAGGCCACCAGGAACATGGGCCAGCGCTTGAGGCTGCCGCTGCGCACAAAGGTGACGCTGGGCATGCCCTCGCTGCCGGCGGTGGTGACGAAGCGGCCGAATTTATCAAAGGTGAAGATCAGCACCAGCGCCGTGATGAGCACACAGTAGGCGAAGGCCGATTCGGGATACAGGGGATTCAGGTTCAAATGGTTGAACAGGGCATACAGGCAGAATACCACCACAGCGGCCAAAGCGGCCAGGCCCTTCCATTTGCGCAGACGTTTCATAAACGTTCCTCTCTTCCTAACGGACGCAAGGCCGTTAGATTTATTATACACGTTTTCCCAAAAAAGGACACAGTAATTTTATATAAAGACAGATGTTGAACAGATATAGTGGGAAATCAGTTGATTTTTTTGTTGAACCTCTTTATAATTGCACTTATATAAGAGCAAAACAACTTGAAAAAAGAGCGGCTTGAAAGCCGCTCTTTAATCCAACAAATCTTCATACCGCACGCCAAGTGCCTCACACAGTGCTTTTAGCTCATCCACATAAAGATGACGCTGGCCAACTTCAATTTTAGCCAAGGCACTGCGTGTCACGTAACATTTCTTCAATTCCAATCGGGCAACAACGTCCCCTTGCGACAACCCTCGCTGTTTGCGAAGTGCGCGCAGACGTTGCCCTACTTTCTTCTCATATGCTGCGTTCACAATCACACATCCTGCACTTGTTTCGGTGCGTTTGTGTTAAGTGTACGCTTTTATTTACCGGTAAATGCTCCTATATAGGTGCAAAAATAAAAAAGGGGAAAATTTATTATGGAGAATTTGACAAAAACTTGTTGCTTTACTGGACACAGAATGCTTTCCGAACAGGCCCGCGACCAACTTCCGCTCATTATACATAATAAAATTTTTGAATTGACAGCCCGCAACTGCCAGACCTTTGTTACCGGCGGCGCACTGGGGTTTGATACAATTGCCGCCCGCGCTATTTGCCGGGCAAAAGAATATTTTCCTTATATTCGTTTTGTGATGGTATTGCCTTGTAAAACCCAAGCTGATCGATGGCCAGAACAGGATAAAATCATTTATCATCACTGCATCAAAGCTGCAAATAAAGTAATTTATGTGGGTGAAGAATATACCTATGGCTGTATGTTTGCCAGGAATCGCAAGATGGTAGATATGAGTGATATCTGCGTTGCCTATTGTCGTAGCCAGCGTGGAGGGACGGCATATACAGTAAATTATGCACAAAGCAAAAACTTGGAGCTTCATTTCTTGTAAAAATCTCTGCACACATAGTTCCTTTTGAGAAGGAGCAAAAGGTGGGGTTGTACTTTCTCAGCGTTGAGAAAGTACCAAAGAGCGTCGGCCGCTGCTTGGCCGGCAAAGCCGGCCATTTCGCTTTGCGAAACCGCATCGATTCGGTTTCACGCTTGCGCGTGAATTTCTCGCTGCCCGCCGCAGGCTTCATCTGCAATGGGTTCCGCGCTCGAAACGCCGAAGCACATCCGCGCCGGCTAAAAATCATGGCCATTCGAAATAAAAAGGCCAGGATTTTCTGAACGCCCTCGCTACTCCTCCCCGGCCTTCCCGGGCGATGGAAAAGAACCATCCCCGCCAGCGCAAAACAAAGAAAACCGCCCGCAGCCCCGCTTGTAAAAGTGCGCGAAAAAACGGGGTTTTCATTGAAAAACAGGGCACCCTATGATATACTAAACTTTGTATGAGTATAAGGGGAGGGGTTCCCATGAAGATCGCGGTTGCCGGTACGGGCTATGTGGGCCTGGTAACGGGCGTTTGCCTGGCGGATAAGGGCCACAGCGTCACCTGTGCGGACGTGGACGCGTCCAAAATCGAACAGATGCGCGCGGGCCGTTCGCCTATTTATGAGCCCGGGCTGGAAGAGCTGATGCGCAAAAACGCCGCGCGGCTGGCTTTCACCACCGATCATGAGGTCGCCTACGCGGACGCCGAGGTGATCTTCATCGGCGTGGGCACGCCGGAGAAAAAAGACGGCAGCGCCAACCTGAAATATGTCTACGACGTGGCCCGGCAGATCGCCGCCAGCGTCAAGCGCGAGTGCGTGGTGGTGGTAAAATCCACCGTGCCCATCGGCACCAACGACAAAGTGGAAAAGTTTCTGCACGAGCACACTTCCGGCGTGCGCGTGCACGTGGCCTCCAACCCGGAATTCCTGGCCCAAGGCACGGCTGTGCGCGACACCCTGACGCCCAGCCGCATCGTGCTGGGGGTGGAGGACGCGTTCAGCGAAAAGGCCCTGCGCGCCGTGTACGCCGAGTTCGACGCCCCCGTGCTGGCCATGAACCGCCGCAGCGCCGAGATGGTGAAGTATGCCTCCAACGATTTCCTGGCGCTGAAGATCAGCTATATCAACGAGATCGCCAACCTGTGCGAGAGCGTGGGAGCCGACATCGAGGATGTCACTGCCGGCATGGGCTTTGATTCCCGTATCGGCAACAAATTCCTGCAGGCGGGTATCGGCTACGGCGGGTCCTGTTTTCCCAAGGACACCAAGGCCCTGTCCTGGCTGGCCAATTTCAACGATACCGAGATCAAAACCGTGCGCGCCGCCATTGAGGTGAACGAGAATCAGAAGCTGAAACTGCTGAAAAAGGCAAAAAAATATTTTCCCGAAGGATTTTCCGGCCTGAAGGTAGCCTTGCTGGGCCTGACGTTCAAGCCGGGCACCGACGATCTGCGCGAGGCCCCCAGCCTGGTGAACGTGGCCATTTTGCTGGAGGACGGCGCCCAGGTGTTCGCCTGGGACCCGGTGGGCGTGCCCAACTACAAGCGCCTGTACCCGGAGGAGATCACCTACTGCGACACCATCGAGCAAACGCTCGCCGGCGCCGACGTGTGCTTTATTTTTACCGAGTGGGAGGACGTGAAGGCCCTGCCGCCCAAAACTTTCAAACAGTTGATGAACACGCCCATTGTGGTGGACGGCCGCAACTGCTTCGCCCTGCCCGCCTGCGAAGAGGCCGGCATCACCTATCTGTCCGTGGGACGGCGGGCCGTTGAGCCCACCGCCTGAGCGGCCCATCACACAAGAAGGACGTGTCATCTTGAAACTCATCATCCAGATCCCCTGCTACAACGAGGAGCGCACCCTGGGCGTCACCATCCACGACCTGCCCACGGCCATCGACGGTGTGGACGAGATCGAGTATCTCATCATCAACGACGGTTCCCGGGACGACACCGTGGCCGAGGCCCGGCGCCTGGGCGTGCACCATGTGGTCAGCTTCAAAAACAACCGGGGCCTGGCCCACGGCTTCATGGCCGGCCTGGACGCCTGCCTGCACCTGGGCGCGGACATCATCGTCAACACCGACGCCGACAACCAGTACTGCGGCGCGGACATCGAAAAGCTGGTGCGCCCCATCCTGGACGGCAAGGCCGATATGGTCATCGGCGAGCGGCCCATCGACGAAACGGCCCATTTCAGCCCGGCCAAAAAGCTGTTCCAGCATTTGGGCAGCTGGGTGGTGCGCAAGGCCAGCGGCACCGATATCCCGGACGCGCCGTCGGGCTTCCGCGCCTACAGCCGTGAGGCCGCGCTGCGCATCAACGTCACCAACGAATATACTTATACGCTGGAGACGATCATCCAGGCCGGGCGCAGCAAAATGGCCATCACCTCGGTGCCCATCCGCACCAACCCCGAGCTGCGCAAAAGCCGCCTGTTCAACAGCATGTGGGGGTATATGAAGCGATCGGCCAGCGTCATCGTGCGCAGCTACGCCATGTATAAGCCCATGAAATTTTTCGGCAGCATCGGCGCGGTCATCTTCCTTTTGGGCGTGCTGCTGGGCGGCCGTTTCATGTGGTACGTGGCCCTGGGCGATTCCTCCGGCCATGTGCAAAGCCTGATCCTGACGGCCATCCTGCTGATGCTGGGCTTCATGGTGTTCATGCTGGGCGTCATGGGGGATCTGATCAGCAAAAACCGCAAGCTGCTGGAGGATATCCAGTACCGCACCCGCAAGATGGAAGTGGAACGGTGCAAGCCCGCCTTCCTGGCGGAGGATGAGGAAGTAAAGGAAGAGGCATAGCGAACAGACCGCATGCGGAAAAGAGAGCAAAAGCAGAGGCGCCTAAAGGCGTGTTGACGTAAGAAAACATCGGTTTTGGCTGACGGTTTTGGCGTCTAGCGTATTCAAAAAGCTCGGCAATCCGTCAGGATTACCGAGCTTTTTTCGTACCCTATCCATCCAAAACTGCCGGGCCGTGTCCTTGGCGGCAAAAAGCATTGCCGCCATCGCTTCGGCCCTTGCCGCGCAAAACGGCGCGCGGCATTTCGCTGCGCGAAACCGGGCTGCCGGCTGTCCCGCCGCGCTGCGGCGTGCCTTGTTCGCACCCGGCAAATTTTATTTGCCGGGGCCCCGCTCACAAACGCCGGACCGGACAGTTTGCTCAAAGGCCCCACTGGGGCCTTTGCCGCCTGCGGCGACCGCAAAACTGCGAAGCACCCCCGGAAAGGCAATTTTTGATGCAGAGCCAGAAAAATTCGCGCGAATCGCCTTAGGGCGATGTCGGCTTGCCGGTCTCCGCCGGCATTTCGCTGTGCGAAATCGCCGAACCCTTGGTGGTTGTCAAGCTGTGCGGTGGCGAAGCCACGAACAGTCCA
>CAJMEU010000183.1 GCA_905212515.1 uncultured Oscillospiraceae bacterium
AAAAACAGCCACAAGGGCATTATCATCGGCAAGGGGGGCGCCATGCTGAAAAAGATCGCCAGCGAGGCGCGCAGAGAATGCGAGGAATTTTTGGGCGCGCGGGTGAATCTGCAGTGCTGGGTGAAGATCAAGGACGATTGGCGGGACAATGATTTCCTGCTGAACAATTTCGGTTTTCAAAAATAAGGGCCGGGCGATCTTGTCCGCCCATATTGGACAAAGTTTCCGCTGATAAAGGCAGTACAATGGTGGATAATAACTGCGATGAAGCAGGAGGTGTCCGCCAAATGGAAAACGAGAATGACTGGAAACTATTTGAGAGCACCGGCGCGGTGGGCGCTTATTTGAGATACAAGAGCCACCAGGGGCCGCGCGCGGTGCAGGAAGGGGACGGGGATGCAGCAGCTGACGACCATGGGCCTGGTGCTGCGCGCGACCAAGACGGGTGAGGCGGACAGGGTGCTGTCGATCCTGACGCCGCAGCAGGGCGTCATCAGCGCCATGGCCAAAGGCAGCCTGCGCCTGAAAAGCAAGCTGTTCAGCGGCACCGGCCTGTTCTGCTATTCCGAATTCACGCTGTTTGCAGGCAAAACCATGTACACCGTGGACGCGGCCAGCGTAAAAGAGGTGTTTTGGGGCATCCACCAGAGCGTGGAGGGCATGGCCCTGGCCATGTATCTGGCCGAGTTCGGGGCCACGCTGGCCCCGGAGAGCGAGGACGCCCAGCCCATCCTGCGCCTGATGCTGAACTGCCTGTATTATATCAGTGAAAAAAAGCGCCCGCCGCGCCTGATCAAAACGATCTTCGAGCTGCGGGCGCTGAGTTTGTCCGGCTTTATGCCGGATTTGGTGGCCTGCGCGGACTGTGTGAAGTACGAGGGCGGGCCGTTCTACTTTGACGCGCGGCGCGGCGCCCTGTACTGCGCCGGCTGTGCGGCCAAACGGGACCTTGCCCCCAACCTGGACGCGTCCGCCCTGGCGGCCATGCGCCACATCGTGTATGCGGACGCGGAAAAACTGTTCGCCTTTTCCCTGGGGGAGGAGAGCCTGAAACAGCTGGCGGCAGTTTCGGCCCGATACGCCATGATGTGCCTGGACAGGCCCTTTAAGACGCTTGAATTTTTAGAGACCGTGCTGTGACACGGCCGAGGGATGAGAAAATGACCAAAGAGAAATATTTGAACGCACTGGAATTTGACAAGATCAGAGCGCGCGCAGCCGAGGGTATCACCTGCCCGGAGGCCGGCGCGCTTTTGCTGGGCGAGGAACCCGGCCAGAACCCGGACGAGGTGCGGGAATTGCTGGCCCAGACCGACGCTATGACCACGCTGCTGGTGAAAAACGGTTCGCCCCGCTTTTCCCGCGTGGAAGAGGTGAAGCTGATCACCCAGCGGGCGGTGAAGGGCGGCGTGCTGAGCATGGCCGAGCTGCTGGAAGTGGCGGCTGCGCTGCGCAATTTCCGCGAGCTTGTAAAGTGGTATTCCCTGACGGAGCACGGCGCCTTGCCCGTGGACGATCATTTTTACGCCATGACGCCCCAGCCGGCGCTGGAAAAGACCATCACCGAAGCCATTTTGTCGGAAAACGAGATGGCGGACACGGCCTCGGACACGCTGTACGACGTGCGGCGCAAAATCCGCAGCATGGAGAACTCCATCCGCGACAAGCTGGACGGCATCGTGAAAAACCAATCCTCCAGCAAATACTTACAGGACGCGGTGGTGTCGCTGCGCAACGGGCGCTTCGTGGTGCCGGTGAAGGCCGAGTACCGCGGCGAGGTGGGGGGCGTCATCCACGACGTGTCGTCCTCCGGCTCCACCCTGTTCGTGGAGCCCACGGCCGTGGTGGAGGCCAACGCGAAGATTTTGCAGCTGCGCAGCCAGGAGCAGCAGGAGATCGAGCGGCTGCTGGCCGCGCTTTCGGCCCAGACGGCGGAGCTGGAGCCCATGTTCACCCTGGGCTATGACGCTATGCTGGGGCTGGACGTTCTGCTGGCCAAGGCAAAGCTGGCGCTGGAGCAGAAGGCCATGCTGCCCGCGGTGCGCGGGGACGGCGCGTTCAGTTTAGTGCGCGCGCGGCACCCGCTGATCGACCCGCAGGCGGTGGTGCCGGTGGACATCCAGCTGGGGCGGCCCTTTGGCTACGACACCATGGTGATCACGGGCCCCAACACCGGCGGCAAGACGGTGACGCTGAAAACCGCCGGCCTTTTGTGCCTGATGGCCCAGCACGGCTACCTGATCCCCGCCCACGAGAGCAGCAGCGTGTGCGTGTACGACAAAATCCTGGTGGACATCGGCGACGAACAGAGCATCGAACAAAGCCTGTCCACCTTTTCCGGCCACATCAGGAACATCACCGGAATCCTGGCGGAGGCCGGCCCCGACGCCCTGGTGCTGATGGATGAGCTGGGCGCCGGCACGGACCCGGTGGAGGGCGCGGCGCTGGCCGTGGCCATCATCGAGGAACTGCGCAGACGCGGCGCCAACATCATGGCCAGCACCCAGTATTCCGAGCTGAAAGCCTTTGCCCTGGAGACGCCCGGCGTGCAGAACGCCTCCTGCGAGTTCAACGTGGAGACGCTGCGTCCCACCTATAAGCTGAGCGTGGGCGTGCCGGGCAAGTCCAACGCCTTCCTCATCAGCGAAAAGCTGGGCGTGGATAAGGCGGTGATCGCGCGGGCGCAGGGGCATCTATCGGAAGAGGACCGGCAGTTCGACGCCATCCTGGCCCAACTGGACGACCTGAAAGTGCAGCTGAAGGAAAAGCAGGCCGAGGTGGATTCCCTGCGCGAGACGGCGGCCAACGCGGTGAAAGAGGCGCAGGAAAAGCGGGACAAGCTGATCAAACAGGGAGAGGCCGAACTGGCCGCCGCCCGCGACAAAGCCCGCGCCGTGACGCAGGAGGTGCAGGCCCAGGCCTACGCCCTGATGGACGAACTGCGCAAGCTGGAGAAGGACAAGGGCCGCGCGGCCCAGCAGCGGGCCGTCCGCGCGCGGGAGATCGCCAAAAGGGAATCGGAAAAGCTGTTCCTCAAATCCGACGTGGTGCACGAGCCCCAGCGCAGCTTCACGCCGCTGAAAAGCGTGGCCGTGGGCCAGGAAGTGTACCTGGTGGACCTGGACAAGACGGGGGTGGTGTGCGCAAACCCTGACCGGGACGGCCTGGTGGAGGTGCGGGCGGGCATCATCAAGACCAAGGTGCCCTTGGCCAAGCTGGCCGCGCCGCAAAAGCAGCGCCCGGCGGGCAAGCAGCCCAAGTATGCGCCGCGGCCCCCGCGCGCCGGCGGCAGCGACAGTTTTTCGGAAAAAGTGCAGCGCGGCGCCAATATGGAGCTGAACCTGCTGGGCATGAACGTGGAGGAGGCCAACATGGAGGTGGACCGTTTCATCGACAACGCGGTGATGAGCGGCCAGACCACGCTGTAGCTGATCCATGGCAAACGCACGGGCACCCTGCGCACGGGCGTGCAGGCTCACTAGCGCCGCCGCACCAATGTGAAAAGCTATCGCCTGGGCAATTACGGCGAGGGCGAGGGCGGTGTGACGGTGGTGGAATTGAAGTGAGTGGGGCAAAACCGGTGCGGGAAGCGCGGCCCTTTACGGAGGAACACGCAAAGGCGCTGTGCACCTGGTGCTATCCGGGCCCCTACGCCGTCTATGATTTCCCTGATTGGGAAAGGGTGCGGGCCCAAAATTGGGCGGTGGCCGTGCAGGAGAAGCGGGAAAGGGAATTTTGCGCCGTGTATGAAGGGCGGCGGTATGTGGGCTTTTTCCGCTTGATGCCCGACGGCCGCGTCAGCCTGGGCCTTGCCCCGGATTACTGCGGCGGGGGACGGGGCAGGGCGCTGATGGAGCTGATCAAAACGCGGTGCACCCGCCGTCCGCTGCGGCTTGAGGTGCGCACCTTTAATGACCGCGCAAGACATTGCTATGAACATGCGGGTTTTCGCGTTGTGGGGCTCGTTACGCGCGACAGCGGTACGGGCCCCTGCGAAATGTACGAAATGGAGCTTCTTTGAAAACGTCCCCGGCCAAAGGCGTGTTGGCGTAAGAAAACATCGGTTTTGGCTGACGGTTTTGGCGCCCGATGCATTTAAAAAGCTCGACGATCCGTCAGGATCGCCGAGCTTTTTTCGCACACCAATCATCTAAAACTGTCGGGCCGTGCCCTTGCCGCGCAAAACGATGCGCAGCATTTCGCTGTGCGAAACCGAACAGGCGGCTGGCCCGCCGCACCGCGGCGTGCCTTGTCCGCACCCGGTAAATTTCATTTACCGGGGCCCCGCTCACAAACGCCACCCTTGCCGCGCAAAACGGTGCGTGGCATTTCGCTGCGCGAAAGCGGACAGTTTGCTCAAAGGCCCCACTGGGGCCTTTGCCGCCTGCGGCGACCGCAAAACTGCGAAGCACCCCTGGAAAGGCAATTTTTGATGCAGAGCAAGGAAAATTCGCACGAATCGCCTTACGGCGATGTCGGCGCCGGCATTTCGTAGACGAAACCGCGGGCCGCTTACGCGACCGTCTGCTCGCCTCCATCTGTCGGCGTTTCACTTCGTGAAAACGCAGACCCCTTTGCGGTTGTCGAGCACACCGTGCGGTTTTGCCGCTTCGCGGCAAAATGCGGGCCATGTTTTTGGCCCACAAGCATGCTTGACGACGCACTGCGCGAAAATTGCCTTCCTGGGGCGATGCTTTCTTGCGTCAACGCACCTGATACCGGGGGCGTTTTGTCAACTGAAACGAACAGGGAATGTTCCTTTCGGATGGTGGAAGCGCGGGATCGCGCGTGTTATAGTGTGGGAATGCAGGT
>CAJMEU010000184.1 GCA_905212515.1 uncultured Oscillospiraceae bacterium
CAAGCCCTTGAGGCTGCTTAACTTAATTTTTGTCTAACTTTTGGGGGTCACTTCATTGCCCGCCGCCCCTTTTCCTTCCCTTTTTTACACCGGCTGATACAGCAGCCCCGCGCTGGTGGAATACCACACCAGCATCCCCGGCCGGGCGGGCAGGCGCACCTGCAGGTCCCATTCGGGGTAGCACTTCACCAGTTCCAGCCGCTCGCCCCACACCAGGGCCACAAAGGAGATATAATCCTCTTTGGTCATGGGATGGGGGCCGGTGACATATCGCTCGTCCTCCACCAATTCCACACACAGCCTTTCCCCCTCTGTCGCCTTGCGCGGGCGCTGCGGGGCCAGCTTCCGCCCGCAGCAAGAGACCTCCGCCCGCCCGGTGGACATCACCAGGTTGCCGCAGCTGGGGCACACATAATAGACATTTTGCTTCATATTGCCTCCCACGGGGGCGTATTCTATTACTTCGCCTTCCAGCAGGCTCCCAACTTACGCCCCGAACAGGCGCGACAGCCCCGGCAGCAGCGACACGTCCGGGCAGCCCTGGCACCTCTGCCATTTGGAGATGGTGCGGTCGGACAGCATCAGCTCGTCCGCCAGCTGTTTCTGGGTCAGGCCCCGCTCTTTGCGCAGGCGCAGCAGCAGGGCCCCCATCTTGGCACAATCCATCGTTTCCTCCCCCTTCCCTGCCAGTATAGCAAACCGGCGGCCCGCGCACAACCAACGCATCGTAGAATCCGTAAAACCCGCAAAAAAGCCCCGCATCGTTTGATGCGGGGCTTGCTGCTCTTATCTTTTACAGCGCGCGGGTCACTTTGCCGGAACGCAGGCAACGGGTGCAGGCGTAGATATAACGGGGGGAACCGTCCACTACTGCTTTCACTCTTTTCACGTTGGGCTTCCAAGCACGGTTGGCGCGGCGATGAGAGTGGGAAACCTTAATACCAAAGGCGACGCCCTTGCCGCAGCAATCACATTTTGCCATCTTACTGCACCTCCTCTTTCAAGTAGCTATAATAGAATACCAAATCCAGCGCTAAAATGCAAGGCTTTTTGCAAATTTTCCGCCTTATTTTTTCTTTTGGAAGAACTTATACTCCGTGCCCGCCCGGATGCGGCCGATATTGGCGCGGTGCAGCCAGATGACCAGCCCCCCCACGATGGCCGCGCCCGCGGTGGCGGTGCACACCTGAGCCAGGGGCGCGTGCAGCACGCCCCACTGGTAGCACAGCGTAAGTACCGGGTAGGCCGCCGCGCAGCAGATGCTGGACAGCGATACCATTTTCCCGGCCAGCAGCACCCCGAAGAAAATGACCAGCAGCGGCGCCAGCAGCCAGGGCTGGATGGCCGCGATGGTGCCCGTGGCCACGGACACCGCCTTGCCGCCCTTAAAGCCGAAGTACACCGGGTACACATGGCCGATAACGGCGAAAAAGGCGGCCAAATACACCCCCAGCACCGCGCCGTGCAGGTAGACGGCGTTGTTCAGCGGGGCGCCGAGAAACCACTTGGCCAGCAGCACCGCGGCCGCGCCCTTGCCGATATCGCCCACGATGGTCAAGGCGGCGGCCTTTTTGCCGAAAGTGCGCAGCACGTTCGTCATGCCGGCGTTGCCGGAGCCAAACTTGCGGATGTCCTGGTGATACAGCAGCCTGGAGACGATGATGGAAAAGCTGAGCGACCCCAGCAGATACGGAATGACCACGCAGAACAGTGCGTACAGCAGGATGTCCTTTGCCATGATGCTTCCCCCTTTACAGGCTTGCGGGGCCGGCGCTTTGCGCCCGGCCCTGAAAGGTTCCGTTCTAAACGATGCCTTATGCTTTTTCTCCCCGTTCCCGCAGGATCAGTCGGATGGGCGTGCCCTCCAGGCCGAAGGTCTCGCGGATCTGGTTTTCCAGATAGCGCTGGTAGGAAAAATGGAACAGCTGCTTCGAGTTGCAGAAACACACGAACGTGGGCGGGCGCACGCCGATCTGCGTCATATAATAAATCTTCAGATAGCGGCCCTTGTCCGAGGGGGGCTGCACCCGGGCGGTGGCCCGGGCCAGCAGCTCGTTGAGCATGCCGGTGGTCACGCGCAGGGCGTTCTGGCTGTCCACGTACTGGATCAGCTCGAACAAACGGTCCACCCGCTGGCCCGTTTTGGCGGAAATGAAGATGATGGGCGCGTAGGACATGAAGGAGAAATCATTCTCCAGCTTTTTGCGCGCCTCCTGCATGGTGCGGCCGTCCTTCTCCACCGCGTCCCACTTGTTCACCGCGATGATGCAGGCCTTGCCCTGCTCGTGGGCATAGCCGGCCACCTTGGAGTCCTGCTCGGTGAAGCCCTCGGTGGCGTCGATGAGGATAACGCACACGCGGCTGCGCTCCACCGCGGCCAGGCTGCGCAGCACGCTGTAGCGCTCGACCCCGTCCTCCACCTTGCCGCGCTTACGCAGGCCGGCGGTGTCGATGAAGGTGAATTTGCCGTACTGGTTGTCCACGGCGCTGTCCACGGCGTCGCGGGTGGTGCCCGCCTCGTTGGCCACGATCATGCGCTCCTCGCCCAGGATATAATTGACCAGGCTGGATTTGCCCACGTTGGGCCGGCCGATGACGGCCACGGCGATGCGGTCATCCTCATCGCCCTCGCCGCTGGGCGCGGGCAGGTATTTGCACACCTCGTCCAGCACATCGCCGGTGCCGTGGCCGTGCACGCCGGACACGGGGAACGGCTCGCCCAGGCCCAGGCTGTAGAAATCGTACAATTCCAGCGGCGGCTGGCCCACGCTGTCCACCTTGCTGACCACCAGCACCACCGGCTTGCCCGAGCGCATCAGCATGGCGGCGATGTCCGCGTCCTGGGCGGTGACGCCCGCGTGCAGGTCCGTGACGAAGAGGATGGCGTCGGCCGTGTCGATGGCCAGCTGGGCCTGGGCCCGCATGTGGGCCAGCAGGCCGTCGTCAATATTCGGCTCGATGCCGCCGGTGTCGATCAGCAAAAACTCTTTGCCCTGCCACTCGCAGTCGCCGTACAGACGGTCCCGCGTGACGCCAGGCGTGTCCTCCACGATGGCCAGCCGCTGGCCGATCAATTTATTGAACAGGGTGGATTTGCCCACATTGGGCCGGCCGACAATGGCCACGATCGGTTTTGCCATACTATTTTTCCTTTCAGTCTCTGCGATTTACGCGCGGCAATCGCGCTCCATCACCAGCAGCGTCCTGCCGTGGTGCGCGCCCTCTTTTCTCTCCACATCCCGGAAGCCCTGGGCCAGCCAAAATTTGTGGCCGGCCTGATTTTCCTCCACGCAGCCCAGGCGCATGCGGCGCACACCCCGGGCCCCCGCCCGGGCGGACAGCTCCTCTATCAGCCGGCGGCCCAAACCCTTGCCCTGGGCGCCGGCACCGACCACGAACAGCCCGATGAACAGGGTTTCCCCGTCCGGGTATCCCGCCACCAGGTCCGCCACCGCGCACAGCTTCCCCGCGCGCCAGAGGCCCACATACCATTTCTGCCCCGCCTGCGTGTGCGGTGGGTGCACGGTGAGGCCCTCCCGCACGGATTCCAGCGTGAGCTCCTCGCCAACACAGGCGAAATAATCCATCCGGGACCGCAAAAAGGCCAGCACCTGGGGCGCGTCCTCCCGCCCCAGGCGGCACAGGCGGCAGTTTCCCGCTGCGCATAGTTCCCGCATTGTCTCCTCCTATTTCAGCAGCGCGCGCAGCAGCTCCGCGCCGCGGCTGGGCAGAATGCGCACCTTCACGCCCAGCGCCTTTTCCAATTGCTTCACCGTCATGTCGTCCAGGAACATGTCCCGCTCCTCGCGCAGCATCACTTCCGGAATGCCCAGCACCTTGCTGTGGAGGCGGCCCTTTAATTGGGCCACGAGGTCCGTTCCGGTGACGAGGCCGGCCACGGTGACGTTGCCGCCGAAGAAATCGTTTTTGATGCAGTGCACGGTGATGTGCACGGTGCGGCACATGGTCTGCAAGGTGTCGGCCAGGGTCTTGATCAGCGGATAGGCCAGTTCCCCCGTGGCCAGATCGATGCGGCGGGGCCAGAAGGGTTTCTTCAGCTCCGGCAGGGCCTCCATGAACTCGTCGTGCAAAAGCCGCCACATGCCCACGCCGTTTTCCAGTTGGCAGAAGCTGTCGTAAAACTCGTAGGGCGGGACGGGCCGGCCGGCCAGCAGATACCACTCGTCACCCGGGTAGACGATGCGCACGCCGTGCCGCTGCTTATAGCGATTTCCGTATTCCTCCAGAATATCCAGCACCTCGCCGGCCGTCTCCTTGTCGTAAGGCGTCAGCGGGTACAGGTTTTCGCGGTGGCGGGTGAGGCCCGCGGGCACGGCGGCGATGCTTTGCACCGCCGGGTGCAGGCCGGCCAATTTCTCCAGGCTCTCGCGCAATTTGTCGCCGTCGTTGATGCCGCGGCACAGCACCAATTGGCAGTTGATCTCGATGCCCGCCTGGGCGAATTCGTCGATATAGCGCAGCACCTCGCCGGCGTGTTTGTTTTTCATCATCTTCACCCGCAGCTCTGGGTCCACGGTGTGGACCGAGATGTTGATGGGCGAGATGTGCATTTTTTTGATGCGCTGCACCTCGTGGTCGCTGAGGTTGGTCAGGGTGATATAGTTGCCGAAAAGGAAGGACAGGCGCTCGTCGTCGTCCTTGAAATACAGCGTTTTGCGCAGGCCCGGCGGCAGCTGGTCGATGAAGCAGAACATGCACTTGTTGGTGCAGGAATGCTTTTTGTCGATGAGGTAGCTTTCAAAATTGCAGCCCAGGGGC